>NZ_LMVP01000559.1 GCF_002287235.1 Methanosarcina spelaei | reverse complement strand
AGGTAAATCGATGGGGAGAATACATGAGGAAGAGATTTTTTAGCGAAGTACTGAAATTTCATTTGATTAAATTTCATTTGATTAAATCTCATTCGATTAAATTTCATTTGATTAAATCTCATTCGATTAAATTTCATTTGATTAAATCTCATTCGATTAAATTTCATTTGATTAAATCTCATTCGATTAAATTTCATTTGATTAAATCTCATTCGATTAAACCTCATTCGATTAAACCTCATTCGATTAGGTATAATTTGATTAACATTATCCAGTTACACTAACTAATAATATATGTTAAAAAGTACAAGTTCTAAAACAAAAGTAAAGAGAAGTCAAAAAGAGAAATTAAAAAATTAATTAAAAATTAATTAGACTTTAACCGTCATTTTCCGAATGTTATGAAATAACTTTAATCTCTAAACCCGGTAAAATGGTTTTATTTCTAAAGCTGTATGTTTGAATCTGCCAGGATTCAGTTCTTCTATATATTTATTGCAAAAAATAAGACTATAGAAACAAATGATAACGTATATTAATTATAATTTTCAATGGGTCTGGAAGAAAAAATCTCTGTAAAGCAGGTATAAAATCTGCAAAGACAAAGGTTTTTAAGTAGATCTTAGTTAATTCTTGAAAAATTCAGCTGGAGAATACGTATCATGCAGGAAAAAATAAAAGAAATTGCAGATCGAGTACATGAACTGCGTGAACTCTCGGATTTCACGGTCAAAGACATGGCAGAATATCTAAAAGTATCCGATGAAACTTATGGAAGATATGAAGATGGAACTGAGGATATTCCGGCAAGTATACTTTTTGAAATTGCACACAAGCTGCGTGTAGATATGGCTACTCTCCTTACAGGGGAAGAGCCACGTATGAATATATTCACAGTTACACGGGATGGAAAAGGGGTCAACGTTGAGAGGAGGAAGCAGTACAAGTACCAGAACCTGGCTGAAAAATTCATTCATAAAAAGGCTGAATTTTTTGTAGTTACAGTCGAACCGAAGCCATATGGGACAAAACCTGAGACTAACTCCCATCCTGGGCAGGAGTTTAACTATGTGCTGGAAGGAAGCCTGAAAGTCTATATTCACAATAATGAGCTGATTCTGAATGAAGGAGACTCAATTTACTTTGACTCCACTTACGAACACGCTATGGAAGCCCTGGAAGGAAAGCCAGCCAAGTTCCTGGCAGTTATAATTTAATAATTTAATCCGTTAATTCAACCTGGTTTGATATTATTCGATTAAACTTAATTTGGTGAACTCAATTAGATCCAATATAATTCGGTTAAACGCAGCTCAGATTAACTTGATTCGAGTTAATCCGATCTGAATTCATGTAATTTGAATAGTGTGATTCAAAATAATGTAATTTGAATAGTGTGATTCAAAATAATGTAATTGAATAGTATGATTCAAAATAATGTAATTGAATAGTATGATTCAAAATAATGTGTTTCAAATTACGTTGTTTGGTTCATTTGATTCGAGTTGATGTAGTTTGAATTATGTTATTTGAGTTAATATTACTTGGTTTCAAATCCAATAAAATCCGGTAAGAAACCCGATGTCCGGGCTAAAACCTTGAAACTCAAGTGATGGCTTGTAGCCTTCATAAATCTAGAAGCTATATATAAATCGATAAAACGGGTGTCCAGAATGACTTCTTTGCTCAGCCAATTTGTTTCTAAAACTGACTTTGAATCCTATGAGGACTTTGAGGAAAATTTTAAAATCCTTGTTCCTGAAAACTTCAACTTTGCCTATGACGTAGTCGATACCTATGCAAGAGATTTCCCTGAAAAGATCGCAATGATCTGGTGTGACGATAATGGGGAAGAGAGAATCTTTACTTTCAAAGACCTGAAGTACTACAGCGATAAAACCGCAAATTTTTTTGCAAAGCATGGGATAGGTAAAGGCGACTACGTAATGCTCACCTTAAAGAGCCGGTATGAGTTCTGGTATTGTATCATTGCACTGCATAAATTGGGAGCCATTGCTGTACCCGCAACCCATATGCTCAAGACACGAGACATTGTATACCGAATTAAAAAAGCCGGCTTGAAGATGATCGTCTGCATATCGGAAGACGGAGTTCCAGAACAGGTAGATGAAGCACACTCCGAATGCGGAAATATCACGCTCAAAAAAGCGGTCGTAGGAGATAATGTCCGGGAAGGCTGGATTGATTTCAAAAAAGAACTCGAAGAAGCCTCTCCTGATTTCAAACGTCCTTCGGGCGAAGCTGCTACAAAAAACAGCGATGTTTCTCTTGTCTATTTCTCTTCAGGAACAGCCAGTTTCCCAAAAATGGTAGAACACGACTTTACCTACCCTCTAGGGCATATTCTTACCGCAAAGTACTGGCAGAACGTGGAAGATGACGGGCTGCATTACACTGTTGCAGACAGCGGTTGGGGAAAATGCGTATGGGGAAAACTATATGGCCAATGGATCGCAGGTTGTGCGGTCTTTGTTTATGACTATGACAGATTTGAAGCCAGGAGTATGCTTGAAAAAGCCTCAAAGTATGGGGTTACAACTTTTTGTGCTCCTCCGACAATTTATCGGTTCCTAATTAAGGAAGATCTCTCAAAATACGATTTTGATACCCTTAAATATGCGGTTGTTGCAGGCGAACCTCTTAATCCGGAAGTATTTTACCGATTCCTTGAATTCACCGGAATAAAGCTTATGGAAGGATTCGGGCAAACTGAAACCGTTGTAAGTATAGCAACATACCCCGGGATGGAACCAAAACCAGGATCTATCGGAAGGCCATCTCCGGGATATAAAATTGAACTGATGGATAGAGACGGCAGACTCTGTGAAGTAGGGGAAGAAGGAGAAATCGTAATCAACACAAAGGAAGAAAAACCTGTAGGATTCTTCGTCCACTATGGGAAAGATCCTGAGAAAACTAAGGAAGCATGGCACGATGGCTATTATCATACAGGAGATATGGCCTGGAAGGACGAGGACGGCTACCTGTGGTTTGTGGGAAGGGCTGACGATATCATAAAGACCTCAGGATATAAAGTTGGGCCTTTTGAAGTGGAAAGCGCACTTATCCAGCACCCTGCAGTACTAGAATGCGCAATTACAGGTGCTCCTGATCCTGTAAGAGGTCAGGTTATCAAGGCAACCGTTGTGCTCACAAAAGGATACATGCCTGGAGAAGAGCTTAAAAAAGAGCTCCAGAAACATGTAAAAAGTATCACTGCCCCCTATAAATATCCGCGCATAATTGAGTTTGTGGACGAACTTCCAAAAACCATTAGCGGAAAGATTCGCAGAGTCGAGATCCGGGATAAAGATCAAAATGAGTTAAACTAAAGATGATTTAATAAATAGAGATCGATTAGAAAATGAAAATAATATAAAAACAAATAATACCTGATAAAGCAAATAAAACTTTTTAAGTAAACAAAATCTGTTAAGCAAACAAATCTGTTAAGCAAACGAACTTAGTAAAACAAATAAACCCTGTTTTGATCCGGAAACAAATGAGTTTCGGGTCAAAACAAAAAAGGAAAAAAAGAAAGAAATAAGTACCTTAAACTTTCTGGAAAGTTTGCTCTAAGAAGATTTGGTTCTATTCACTTTATATTTTTATCCCAATTTTCTGCTAACTTACTGTCTAATAGATTATACAATTTACAACTTAAGTAAGTGTAGAAACCTGAGGCTCTTCTTTCTGTCATAGAAGACCGGTTAAGTAACAATGACTGGAGAATTCCGGATAAAAATCGAAAACTCCGGAACCCTATATCCGGAAATAGGCCTGAGACCTGAGAAGAGTCCAAAGAGAACTGAAAAATGAGCAAAAAGAGGATCTCATATGTCAAAGAACGATAAAAAAGAACCATACCCTGTAATTAATACTCTGGAGTGTAAAGCCTGCGGACGCTGCCTTCTAGCCTGCCCCAAAGACGTACTTTCCATGAGTGAAAACCTGAATGCCAGGGGTTACCATTATGTGGAGTACAAAGGAGAGGGCTGCTCAGGCTGTGCAAGCTGCTATTATACCTGCCCTGAACCGCTTGCAATCGAGATTCATATTCCCCTGAAAGAAGAGGAAGCCAGGTAAGGCAGGAAAGGAGGAAAACTATGACAACACAACTAGTAAAAGGAAACTCCGCAGTAATCATCGGTGCACTATATGCCGGATGTGACTGTTTCTTCGGGTATCCTATAACTCCGGCAAGTGAGATTCTACATGATGCATCCAAACATTTTCCAAAAATAGGAAGGAAGTTCGTTCAGGCCGAATCCGAAGAGGCTGCGATTAACATGGTCTATGGAGGAGCATCGGCAGGGCATAGGGTTATGACATCATCTTCAGGTCCTGGAATTAGCCTGATGCAGGAAGGAATTTCCTATCTTGCTGGTGCTGAGCTTCCATGCGTGATTGTAGATATTATGCGGGCAGGGCCAGGCCTTGGAAATATAGGACCTGAGCAGGCAGATTACAATCAAGTGGTAAAAGGCGGAGGGCACGGGAACTACAGAAATATCGTGCTTGCCCCGAATTCAGTGCAGGAAATGTGCGATTTTACCATGAAAGCTTTTGAGCTTGCTTTCAAGTACAGGAACCCAGCTGTGGTGCTTGCGGACGGAGTGCTCGGACAGATGATCGAGTCACTCGAATTCCCGAAGCAAGCTATTGTTCCTGAGATTGATACCACCTGGGCGGTCAACGGTACAGCCGAAACCAGGCCTAATCTGATAACCTCCATCTTTCTGGACTTCGATCAACTTGGAAAGTTCAATGAAAAACTGCAGGTAAAGTACGAGCTCATAAGGCAGAATGAAGTCGATTACGAGGAGTACCTTACCGATGATGCATCAATTGTCCTTGTTTCTTATGGAATAAGCAGCAGGATCTGCAGGTCAGCTGTGGATCTTGCCAGACAGGAAGGCATTAAAGTAGGGCTTTTCAGGCCAAAAACTCTATTTCCGTTCCCTGAGGCGCAGTTGAAAGCCCTGGCAGATAAGGGTTGTTCCTTTATTTCCGTGGAAATGAGCAATGGACAGATAATACATGATGTCAGGCTTGCAATCAATTGTTCACAGCCTGTAGAGCTTGTAAATCGTATGGGAGGAAACTTGATGACTCTTGACCAGATTATGGATAAAATCAGGAAAATGGCAGGAGAGGCATGAAAATGGCAGCAGAAATCATTAACGGAGAAAAAGTAATAGGAAGACCAAAGGCCCTGTATGCGGAATACCCTCGCAAAGGATCAGTGGCCTCTACAGCCACTCATTACTGCCCAGGCTGCGGACATGGGGTGCTGCATAAGCTTATTGCCGAAGCAATTGATGACCTTGGTATTCAGGACAGGACCGTTATGATAAGCCCTGTAGGCTGTGCGGTCTTCGCTTACTATTATTTTGATACAGGCAACATCCAGGTTGCTCACGGCCGTGCGCCTGCAGTTGGGACGGGAGTCTCCAGGGCTGAAGAAAATGCTGTGGTGATCTCCTAT
This sequence comes from Methanosarcina spelaei, assembly GCF_002287235.1. GTDB lineage: Archaea > Halobacteriota > Methanosarcinia > Methanosarcinales > Methanosarcinaceae > Methanosarcina > Methanosarcina spelaei. The sequence goes on along the minus strand of NZ_LMVP01000559.1, from coordinate 12,273 downwards.
CAGGGAGACGGAGATCTGGCTTCCATTGGTCTGAACGAGACTCTCCAGGCTGCAAACAGGGGTGAAAAGCTTGCAGTCTTTTTCGTAAATAATACCGTTTACGGAATGACAGGCGGACAGATGGCACCCACAACCCTTGTAGGAGAAAAGACCACTACATGCCCGGAAGGTCGTGACCCCCGTTTTGCAGGTTATCCTCTACATATGTGCGAGCTGCTGGACAACCTTAAGGCTCCGGTCTTTATTGAAAGGGTTTCAGTTTCGGATATATCCCATATCAGGAAAGCCAGAAAAGCTATACATAAGGCGCTTGAAATCCAGCGTGACGGGAAAGGATATGCTTTTGTTGAAGTCCTTGCCTCCTGCCCGACTAACCTCAAGATGGATGCGGAAAAGGCCATCAGTTTCATAAATGAGGAGATGGAAAAAGAATTTCCTGTCAAGAATTTCAGAGATGAATCTGAAGAAGTAGAACCACTGCACCGTGGAGTCAGTGACTTTACAACCAAAGTCCTTGAACAGCTTTACGGCATTGAGGCAGAAGCCGAAGAAAAACCTGCCAGAAAGGACTTTGCCCCGATCCAGACCAAGATTGCTGGTTTCGGAGGGCAGGGTGTTCTCAGCATGGGAATAATTCTTGCGCAGGCCGGAGTTAAGGCAAATCTCAACGCTTCCTGGTTCCCTTCCTATGGCCCTGAACAGAGGGGAGGTACCTCTAACTGCTCTGTCGTGATTTCAGGCCAGTCTATAGGCTCTCCTACGGTCTACACTCCGGACATCCTGATAGCTATGAACCGTCCTTCTCTTGAAAAGTTTGAAGGGGCAGTCCGAGAAGGAGGTTTTATCCTCTATGACTCATCCATCGGTGAAGTCGAAGCGCCTTCACATGTAAAGGCAGTTGCTGTTCCTGCAACCGAAAAAGCCAAGGAAGCCGGTTCCGAGAAAGCTGCTAACTCTTTCATGCTTGGAGTCCTTATGGGCATTAACGCAACCGGCCTGAAAAAGGAAGTGTTTAAGGAGGCTCTTGCCGAAAACTTTACAGGAAAACCCAGAGTCATTGAGTTTAACCAGATGGTTCTCGAAGCTGGGGCACAGTGGGCAAGAGAAAATGTTAAATTCTAAGGATTTAAGGTTTGAGAAAATACTAAGTTTCGAGGATACTCGAGTTGCGTAAAAACAGGTGGAGATAATTTTTTTTCTCTACCTGATTTTATTATAATTTTCAACTAGTTTTCAATTAGTTTTCAATTAGTTTTCAATTAGTTTTCAATTAGTTTTCAATTAGTTTTCAATTAGTTTTCAATTAGTTTTCAATTAGTTTTCAATTAGTTTTCAATTAGTTTTCAATTAGTTTTCAATTAGTTTTCAAGCAACTATTAAGTAAGCTCCTTGTGAATTGCCAGTAATTCTCAAATGGTTTTATCCTCTTTAACGGTCAAATGTTCAATGTTATTCTCTCCTTAGCTATTTTTCAGGTTGTTCTGAGTAGAAAGTTAATCTGGGGAAGCATACACTTCTAAGAACTCAATGGAGAAGCCACAATTTTCTTAAAAAAGAGACATTCAGGCATATACATCATCTTATAAACAATCATAAACTTTATTAAAGCTAAGTACATTGTAAGAATAAGAAAATGTTCTATATATTAATTTTAAATGTGTCTGCTAAATGATAATAATTTAAAAGAGATTTATTAGAAAAACATTTTATTAGAAAAACATTTTATTAGAAAAACATTTTATTAGAAAAACATTTTATTAGAAAAACATTTTATTAGAAAAACATTTTATTAGAAAAACATTTTATTAGAAAAACATTTTATTAGAAAAACATTTTATTAGAAAAACATTTTATTAGAAAAACATTTTATTAGAAAAACATTTAGTTGATCTTGAATCAGTTGGTGGGGATCGAGTCCCTATTCTCGAATCCCTACCTGCGATCCAACTCAAGATTAAGAGGAAACCCTATTACTCTTAATCTAACATAGAAGTAGATGGTAGGGTTTGAGTCCCTATTCTCGAATCCCTACCAGCGATCCAACCCAGAGATTGAGAGGAAACCTTATTACTCTCAATCTGCAATCTTTTTATTACAACATGGGGATATATATCATAATCGACACAAAAAACAATTGGTAATTTAAATTTTACTTCGGACATCTATTTTTGATATAGGCAAAATTTTCAATGATATTAAATCTTTCGTGGACATTAATTTTACCGAATCTTCATAACTATCATCTTATTGTAACTATCATCTTATTAGTAATATGAAAAAAACTTTTTTACTAACGATACGAGTATGTTAAAGCAATAGGTGCTGCATACAATTTTCAGTGAACCATCGAGGATAAAGACTTTAGGATCCATACTCCATTCTATAATCTTGCCTTTTTGTAAAGGAGCCTGGTAGATCTCATACGCAATATGCCAGATGTCTAATGAAATTTACGATGTTGTCGTTGAGCCCAAACTGAAGGAAAGCAAAAAGATATTAACTTTCACGGTCCTTTATAAAGTAGTCGCCAACATTATATACAAAATCATAAATTTAGGAACAGTCATAAGGTTTATTAAAAATAAAGACATTATGAAAAATAGCACGTTGCCTTAGAAATTAGTTTAAAAGTAGATGGTAGGGTTACCGAGTCCCTATTCTCGGGTCCCTACCTGCGATCCAACCCAAAGATTAAGAGGAAACCCTATTACTCTTAATCTATACTCTTATAGTGGGTTAGGAATATATATCATAACCGACCAAAAAAACAGTTTGTACTCTTAATTTTTAAATAGCTCTTTTATTTGTTTAGCTGCAAAACTTTTAATGATATTAAAATATTCAATTAAATGATAAAATTTAATACATTAAGTTGATAGTAAATTTGATAGTAAATTTGATAGTAAATGCCATAAAATCTCTTTTTAAAACTTATCGACCCCATCACACAATCCAACCCAGTGATTTAAGACAAAACTCTATTATTCTTAATCTGCATTCACTTTTATGATCATAAGGTGTTATTAGAGTCATAACTGGCTTGAACAAACACAGCATAACCAAAGAGAATATCTAAGTCTGGAAAGAGTGGCTTTACACTTTTATTTCTTGTTTTCCAGTTATAGATCCTGCTTTCGGCAGGTCGACATAAAAATCCATTCAATTTTTCTATTGATATCGTTTTTTTCAGAACTTTTGAAATTCACTTTAAATTAAAAATTACTAAATTTAACCATAACATAATTAATATATATTTATAATAAATGAGATAAAAGACAAATCATGCTGGATATATAATCCGTATGATGCTGTTTTTAACTTAACCTCTAAAAAATAACAATTAAGGATATTTAGATGTTAGGGTGTGCTTGCTGCCGAATGTAGGATAGATAACCACAGCAACATTTTACAAACTACCCATTTTGATTTGCAGCTGTTACGATATTGATCACGTTGCCGCTTGGACTTTTCAATCAAGCCTTTTTAAAAGGCTTGTGATCGTGCTATCATAATGTTTTAGATTTATCAGTGATTTTCGATCAAGCAGCTTTTTCAATGATTTTCGGTCAAGCAGCTTTTTTAAAGGTTTTCGGTCAAGCAGCTTTTTTAAAGGTTTTCGGTCAAGCCTTTTTTTAAAAGGGTTGCGGGCAAGCAGTTTTTTGAAAAGGGTTGCGGTTAAGCATGCAGTTCTCTTGAGAAGAGCTAAAGGGGATTCGAGAGAAGCATATGTTGGCTGTAAAAAAGGATAGAGTCTTGGGTCATTCAGGCCCTTCAGTGCTCTAGCCTTTTAAATTAACCTTTTAGTATATTTTCAAAGAAGATAAGCCTTGAGAGGGGGAAAACCGTTAAAACACACGGAACTGTAGCTCTGGGTATAGGCGCCTGTCGTGAAAATGTACACGAGGTTTCCCTCGCGCATTGTGTGAGGGAATGAATACTTGTGATGCTCATACAGGATATCCATGCTGTCGCAGGTCGGGCCTGCAAGAATTACTTCTTCAGCGCAACCTTTTTTATCACAGAAAATGGGATATTTGATGCACTCATCAAGAGTTTCTATAAGACCGCCGAATTTGCCAATATCAAGATAAACCCATTTGTACTGGTTAAATCTGGCTTTTTTGGAGATCATTACAACTTCACTTACTATTATGCCGGCGTTGGCAACCAGGGAACGTCCGGGCTCTATAATAATCTCAGGCAGTTCTTCTCCAAAATCCTCATGTAAAAAGCGGCGTATTTCTCCAGCATAGGTCTCGAGGTCATGGGCCTGAGCCTGATATTTTGCAGGAAAACCTCCACCGAGGTTGATCATTTTTAGATGTATGCCTTTTTCAGCTACTGCTTCAAAAAGGTACTTACATTTGGAAATAGCATTGTCCCACTGGCCAATGTCTCTCTGCTGAGAACCAACATGAAAAGAAAGTCCATAAGGCTCAAGTCCCAACTTCTCAGCCTTCAAAATGAGCTTATATATCAGGTCAGGGTGCGAACCGAACTTCTTTGAGAGAGGCCAGTCAGCCCCGTCGCTTTCAGTAAGGATACGAAAAAATACTCTGGAACCCGGGGCTTTTCTAGCTAACTTTTTCAGATCGCTGTCAGAATCAGTAACATAAAGCCTCACTCCCTTTTCATATGCATATTCTATATCTTTCTCTTTTTTGATAGTATTGCCGTAACTGATCCTTTCAGGTTCTATCCCAAGCCTGAGAAGTTGATCAAGTTCATAAACCGTTGCCACATCAAAATTGGAGCCTTTGTTCTTCAGAGCAAGCACAACCTCATCCATGGGATTAGCTTTTACAGCATAGTGAATTTTTGCAAAGGGCATGTGCTCTACCAGATCGTCATAGCTCTGCTCTATCTTCTTCAGGTCAACAGTCAAAAATGGGGTTTCCTTATCCCGGGAGAACTTTTTGATTCGGTTAAAATCGTCTCTTGAAACGAAATCCTCCAGCGGGAACACATAATGCTCTTTTCTCATATCTACTCCCTTTTGAAATTAAAACTTCTATACTCAAACTTATGCACATACTGGTTAATAATTTTTAGTATCTCACTGATTTATAATGATTATTCAGTTTATAATGAATTATTTTGATAATGAACGAGATAAAGCGATTCAAATAGGATTTAATGTATATAAAACTAATTCTCGGTAGATATCAAGACATAAAAACAACTAAAATCAATAGATATTAAGTAAAAATAGTCATATCATAATAAAAGATCTCATTAAGCTCTTTTTTTACATTAAAGGCATCAAAAATCCTTATAAACGTACAGAAGACATGAGAAATCTTAGTTATTCTCTGAATCTTCAAGACTGATTTTTATGTAAAAAAGGAGCATTAAAGACTTAAATGGGAATAAAAGCTCTATTAAGCGATTAAATGATTCTAAAACCTTTTTTTATCCATATTATCTGGAAGTAACTTATTTAAATCCATTTTACTGAAGGCCAGATTTGCGAAATTTAAAAATAAATTTGAAATGCTAAGTACATGTTTTATCTGATTCTGAACAGTACTACCAGTACTCCGATTCCTGCAAACACGAGACCGTAAATTATAACTTCCATACTTAGCTGAAAAAAAAGAAATAAAGTAGAAAGGATTCCAAGAAACGGAAGCAGGGGAAAACGGCCAATATTAAGGGGAACCTTAAAAAGGCGTTTTCTTCCAGGGTCAGTATAACGGAGCTTTATCAGAGAGAGATTGACCATAAAAAAGACAATAAAAATCATGAAATTAGCAATATTTGCTACAGTTGCAACATCCCTGAATAGTACAAACAGAGCTGAGAGAAAGGCAACTCCTAAAATTGCGACCCATGGTGTCCGGTAACTGGGGTGTACTCGAGAAAGAAAATTGGGCAATGGCCCTGAATCCGCCATACCATAGACAATCCTTGACCCTCCAAGCATAACCACAAGTACAGTATTCATAGTGGAAAAAAGGGCTATCCAGGACATGAGAACAAAAGCCTTATTCCCCATAGAAATAGCTACAACATCCGCAAGGGGAACACTTGAAAGTCCGAGAGCACGAAAATCAAGAACACTTACGGCAGTTACCGCTACGCACATGTACAGGAAAACCGTAAAAAATATCGCAATAAGCAGTGCCTTTGGAGTTGTCTTTTCGGCTTCTTTTGTTTCCTGGGATAGTCGTACAATATCCTCAAAACCGAGAAATGCGAAAAAAATCAGGGTTGAAGCCTCGAATATTCCTGCCATATCTGGAGTTTCGAAGTAATTTACCGTTCCAAGGTAAGGGAGACCTGTATAGATTACAATTAGAAGCCCTGATACTTCGATAAGACTTATGAAAATAGCCAGCCTGGCAGATTCCTTGATTCCGTAAATCATAATAAGGCTAAGAAAAATAAACAGACCTAAAGTCCCTTTTAAATAGCCGTTTCCAAAAAGGTTGCTGAAATACCTTCCAAAACCAAGAGCAACCGCAGAACTCGTTATTGCCACAAAATATATCACAAGCAGCCCAACAAACAGGCCAATGCGTTCTCCAAAAGCTCTTCTCACGAATCCATATTCCGCTCCAGCTCTTGGGAACATGGAGGAAAGTTCCATATAGCTAAGAGCAGAAAGTGTGGCTGTTGCCCCGGCAAACAGAAAAGAAAACCAGACCATATTGCCTGCAAGCCCTGCGGCTTTTCCCATAAGCACGTAGATTCCGGCTCCGAGAATATTGCCAATTCCTACCAGAGTAACCTCAATCAGATTCAGTTCCTTTTTCAGTTCGAATTCCCCTTTCATAATAAAACACCGCTCAAAAACTTGAAAAAACTCTGAACAAGATTAATAAAATTGACAATAATAAAAATAGGACTTTGGCCTGTTAGAAAGACTATCTTACGAGAAGCTGTGATTTTCCATTAACCGACTCCTTTTAACTCACTGACTCTTAATAGTTCTCTTTTCGAGAATTCAGAAGTTTTACCATTAAGTAGCTCAACAGACGGCTGACGAAAAAAAGCTAAGTAAGGGCTCATAGTCAACCGGATTTATCGGACTTGGGACTTTACCGGGCTGAGAGATACCTTACACGCAAGCTTAGAATTAAGATTTTCAGGTTTGAATGTATACATTTTCAGGTTATGCTTTCATTTTCCTGGCAAGTTCTAGGCCGATTTCCTCAACCTTTTTCAGATCTTCTTCCCTGGGCTTGCCCTTCACCTGAAGTGTTCCAACAACTTCCATCTTCGAGGGAACCAGAATGTCTCCTGCCTGCTTCAGAGCACCTCCGCCCCAGCCGAAGGATCCGAGTATAACTCCGTATTTTGCAGGCGGATTGAGAGCTTTTACCAGGTAAGTGCCATAAAGGGCAAGAGGATGCATGCCTGCAAGGACGGTCGGAGTTCCAAGGATAATAGCGCGGGAATCAACCAGCTCTCTTGCAACATCTCCTGTGTCTGCGACTTCAAGGTTATAGACTCTGACATCCACACCTTCTTTCAGTAAGGTTTCGGCAATTGTCCTGATCATCAATTCTGTGGAACCCCACATACTCACATAGACAATAAGAGCTTTATTTTCGGTCTCACCTGCAGTCCATTTTGCGTAGGGCTCAAGTATACGTTGAGGGTTTTTGTAGATAGGCCCGTGACTCGGTGCAAGAATTGCAATATCAAGGTCCTTAATTTTTTCAAGAGCCTTCGCTCCCATTTTTCCAAAAGGCATCATGATTTCTCCGTAGTAGCGTTTTGCAAGAGGAACAAGGTCTTCCAGGTCCTCATCATAGACGCCCTGGGCTGTATGAGCTCCGAAGAAATCACATGGGAAAAGTACTTTGTCTTCAGGCAGATATGTAAACATGGTTTCAGGCCAGTGGAGCCAGGGAGCTTCGATAAAGCGCAGATTTTTTCCTCCCAAATCAATAGTATCTCCATCGGCAACGACTTTAATCCGGCCTTCCGGCAGGTCATTGTAAATGCTTGCCATTTTTACACCTCTTTCCGTGGTAACAAGCACCGAGCCAGGAGCCCTATCCATGATATAACAAATTGCACTGGCGTGGTCGGGTTCGGCATGATTCATAATCAGGTAGTCCAGTTTTTCAAGACTGGAAACCAGATTTATTTTCTCTTTGAACTCCTCTTCGAAACCAGGGTTCACAGTATCAATAAGCGCTGTTTTCTCTTCTCCCTTAACAAGATAAGCGTTGTAACTTGTTCCTTGAGGCAGTGGAACCAGAGCATCAAACATTCTGCGGTTCCAGTCTTTTGCCCCAACCCAGAATACATCTTTAGCAATTTCAGGAACACTATAAATCTCCATATTTTTTACCTCCATTCTCCCAATAAAGTAAATCAGCTCGAAATAAGACGCAGATAAAGATATCTGCGTTTATCAACTCTACTGGATTTATTTAATTAATAGTTAAATTACTAGTTTAATTACTAATCTAATGACTATATTAATTACTAATTTAATGACTATATTGTATTTGTCCGATATATTTATTAGGCAAAACTCTTAACTGATAAAACCTTAAACTTTAACTGGCTTTTTAGCTCGGAAAGAGAAAAGTAACTTTAAATATCGAAAATGAAGCTTTACCACCTCCTCTTTTTTATAGTATTTCTTTAGAAAAATTATAAAAAGAAAAACTTTATATAGACAGCAGTAAGTTATCTTCTTCCTAGCAGGCAAGAGTTAACAAAATTGTGTCCACTGTGACAATCCATAAGCCTGGAAAATATTCGGTATTGAAATGAGGCTTTAATACCTGGAATATAGCAGTTACTTAGAATGTTGCAGTTAAAAAAGAAGGGATAATTATGAAAACATCATCCGTAGAACTTAATCCAAATAAACTGGTACAGTACCTCAACAAACCAGCAAGCGAATTCACCAAAGAAGACATTATAAAGTTCATAAAGGAAAACGGCATTAAAATGCTGACTTTCCGCTATATTGGTGGAGATGGGAGACTCAAAGCTCTCGCTTTCGTGATCAGAGACGAAGAGCACCTTGACAACTTGCTTTCCGCTGGTGAGAGAGTCGATGGATCAAGCCTTTTTACATACATCGAAGCAGACTCAAGCGATCTCTATGTCCTTCCTAAATACAGGACTGCCTTCGTGAATCCTTTTGAAGAAATCCCAACCCTGGATATCCTCTGTTCCTACTTTGACAAGGACGGGAATCCTCTCGCAAGTGCTTCCGAAACCGTCATGAAGAAGGCTGCCCAGGCCCTGACTGAGAAGACAGGCTATGAACTTCAGTCAATGGGTGAACTCGAATACTATATCATTGCCAATAAAGAAGACGTCAATATGGCTTTCCCAGCCGTTGACCAGAGAGGATACCACGAATCCAATCCCTTCACCAAGTTCGACCAGCTCAGAAAGGAAGCAATGATGTACATCTCCGAAGCTGGCGGAAAAATCAAGTACGGCCACTCTGAAGTCGGAAACTTTACTGATGACAAATACTACTACGAGCAGAACGAAATCGAATTTGAGACTGACACACTTGAGAACACTGTCGACCGTCTGCTTGTCGCAAAGTGGATGCTCAGAATGCTTGCCGACCAGTACGGTGTAATTGTAAGCTTTGCTCCGAAGATTACTGTCGGAAAAGCCGGAAGCGGTCTGCATGTCCACATGAAGCTCCTGAAAGACGGAAAGACCGTTATGGTCGAGAATGGCGGAGTCAGTGACACTGCAAAAACTGCAATAGCCGGTCTTCTTGACATTGCAGCAGGAATTACTGCTTTTGGAAACAGAATTCCTACATCCTACCTGCGTCTTGTACCTCACCAGGAAGCTCCTACCAACATCTGCTGGGGAGACAGGAACCGCTCTGCTCTGATCCGTGTGCCTCTTGGCTGGTTCTCTGAAGAATCAAGCAAGATGGTAGCTATCGCCAACCCTAACTATAGTGAAGAGTTCAAGAGCCACAGCTACAAGTCTACCTTTGAATTCCGTGCCGCAGACCCATCAGCTGACCTTTACCTCCTCATGGCAGCCTTTGCTGTAGGTATTCGCCACGGCTTTGAAATGGACAATGCCCTTGATGTTGCAAAGAAGCTCTATATCGATGTCAACATTTTCAAGGACGAACACAAGGACAGACTTGCCCAGCTTGAGCACCTGCCTGCATCCTGCTATGAGTCCGCTCAGGCCCTGAAGGAACTGAAAGACATCTTCATGGAGTACGACGTCTTCTCCGAAGGTATGATCAACGACACCATCAATTACCTTGAAGGCCTTGACGACAATAAGCTCAGTGAGAGACTCTACGGCAAGAACGAAGAAATCAGGAAACTTGTGGACTCTTACATCCACGTTGGATAATCCTGTTTCAGCACTTTAAAAATCTTTTTTCCAAAGAAAAATGCAGAACCCTGCTTCTTAGGGAGTAGGATTCTGCCAATAATATTTTGTCTGACAGTTTTCTGAAAGAAGTAAGCTTTTTGCTACTTTTACTGGACATTTTGTTACTTTTTTCCTACGGTTTTTACTGCTTTTAACTTCAACTTACTGCTTTTGTCTCAGATCTCTTTTTACTCTTCACCTAAGGCTTTTTATCCCGTCTATTACCCCGGTTCTTAATATAGGGTTTTTTTTCGTGTTTTTCTTCGGGCTTTATCTATTCAAATTGTTCAGGATAACACTTCATAAACTATTCAGGTTTACACTCAGACTGCGGTACGGGGTTGAATTTATCTATCTTAACGAAATCTATAGGGACGTAAAGTGATAAGGACTCGAATTGATCAAAAATGAAAGAAAACAGCAATCCAAAAAACTCAGGGAGCCAGGAAAAAAGTCTCCTTGAAAACACTACCTCAAAAATAACAATCATTTGTTCTGCCCCTGACCTTGCCAGTCAGAATATTAAGACCCATCTTTTGAATCTCATGGAATGGAAACTCCTCGAGCTTCCTGAAAACTCCGGATTCTCTGCGGCCAGGGAATCGCAGGACGGAAGATTCAGGCTTGTTGATATTGAGGAAATGCATGTCTTTCAGGACGGACTCGACAGGAAACTCGAAAATACAGGGCTGCCAGCTTCCCTTATAATTTTTGCATCCAAACACCGGAGCAAAGAGGAGATTTCTTCCCTTACCGTACACTGCACAGGGAACCCCTCAGACGATGCAAGGCTTGGAGGCTGCCCAAAGTCTCTTGCAGTTTCTTCTCCGGCTGCTATGAAATCCATTCTTATGGAAATGAAGCGCCTGGCTGAGCAAAAAGGAATTAAGTACGACGTTACCCTTGAAGTGACCCACCACGGGCCTACAGAGCTTTCAGTTCCGTCGCTTTATGCCGAAATAGGAAGCACTGAAGTGCAGTGGAAAGATCCTGAGGCAGGTGAGATTGCTGCAAAAGCTATCCTTGCGGTTTCTCTTGAAAAAGTTCCTGTTGCAATCGGATTTGGAGGTGGGCATTATGCCATGCGCCAGACCGGACTTTTATTTGAAACCAGTATTTCTTTCGGGCATAATTTTCCCAAGTACAAGCTGGAATTTTTGGATGAAGCCCTGATCAGGCAAGCAATTGAAAAATCAAAGGCTGATTTTGCTTATTTTGATCGGAAATCCATGAAAAGCGAGGAAAGAAAAAAGATTTCCGAAATCATTGAGAAACTGGGACTCAGTGTCCTTAAAGAATCCGAGATCAGGGAAAAATATGGGTATTAACGCTATAACAAGCATTAAAGCAAACCAAAATGTCCATAAAGATTATGTAACTGTGTGTATTAAGGTATCCCCCGTTACAAGGAATGGTATATAATGCTGAATATTGAAGTACTTCCGATTCTCCTCCGCTTTCTTTTTGGCGGAAGCGCTGTTGCGATTTCTGCAATTCTTGCGAAGAAATTCGGAGGCAGATTGGGGGGAGTTTTTGCAGCTTTTCCAGCAGTATATCTGGCAGCAATTCTGGGCCTGAGCATAGATTATAAGGGAAGCGAACTGCTCCTGATCTCAGAACAGATTTCGAAAGGTGCACTTGTGGGAATGCTGGCAGATATTTGTTGTGCTCTTGCTGCAAGTTATTTTATTCTTAAATCAGGGTGGAAAAAAGGGCTTGCTTACTCGCTTCTTCTCTGGGCCGTACTTGCTCCTACAATCTACTTCACATGTTTCTGATTCTGAAAAAATCTCTGGTCAAACCTTTTTTGAAAAGGGTTTTGTTGAAACCGTTGCACCGAAACCGTTGCGCCGGTTTATCACGCCTATAGGGTTAGGAACTGTCTCAAAATAAATTATGCAGCTTCCTCTTTTTTAGGCTTGACTGTAT
>NZ_LMVP01000558.1 GCF_002287235.1 Methanosarcina spelaei | reverse complement strand
TGGATCAAAAAAGAATAACAGGAGAAGGAAGTGAAGCCTGAACCGATGACCAATGAATAAATTTATAGAGGTGAACATATGGCTTGTAAACCAAAGGGCGACGACAAGAAACCAAAACCAAAAAAGTAATTTTGTAATCTATAAAGATGGACTTTTCAAGATCCATTCCTTTTAAAGTTCCTACTCACTTTCATTTTTGGCAGAAATATAACTATTAAAACAGGAAATTTTCGACTCAGTACCAAAACCTAGTGATGAATTTAAAGTTCAAAATCACTAGGTTTTGTAATTAGTCATAATCCTTGTGACATAACTTAAAAATTGAAGTCTTTAGATGTCGAATATTGATTTTGATGATAACTGGACTCTTCTTGCTAACTCAGGTCTTCAATTAAAAAATACGAAAATCACTGGATTTTGGAACAGAGTCCATTTTTCTCAATAATAATATATATGGGCAACTCATATCCTTTGGCTGCCCAATTATGATTAAGCTATCAGTTTGCGATATTGTTTTTCCCTTTAATAAGCAAGCATTATATATTAAATCTAATCACGCTGACAATATATTGAAAAGATAAAAGATATGAAAATTTTGTTCTTGGAAAAATCCATAATAGTAAATAACAGTATTTTTTGTGGAGATTATAACCTTTATTTTTATTAAATAGCAAAGCTATGTTTTTCTAATAGAATACAGGACCTTAATACCTCAAGATTAGAGGAAAAAACTTCAAAGAAGTAATATGATTGGATATAAAGAACTGTAAGAAAATACTAAGAACCAATAATTCATGAAATACACTAAATTTCATTTTAAGCTGATATAAAATATAGATGGAAAAATTCTTTATTTTATAATCTTTTATCTTTATAGATAAAGCATTATAAAGCTTTAATATAGATTTCTATTTTTATTCAAGAATATGAAAATAAGTAAATTTATATAATAATATTTCCCAGTTAATTTCGACTATGAGTACCTTTTGATCAAATGTAATCTAGTAGGGTAAAAAAATTGAACTTAGTTGAATAAAATGAAGAAAATTTCTCTAAACCTCTATTAGATTTCGATTTCAGGTATTCTTAGACTAAATCTAACCTAGAGTTAATAAGGAGGAAAAACTAATGAGAAAAACTATATTAAAAACAGTATGTATTTTCACGTTGGTCTTTTTTGTCCTGTCAATGACAGGAGCAGCAGCATCTAGTTGCAAAACAACAACAGACGCAAAGAACGATACTTTTACGTGTAATTGTAAATGTAAATCTTGTTGCTTTAATGTGATGAAGAATGACAAAGGATGCAGCCTTAAGGTCGTAAAAACTGGATGCTATACTACCGCAAAGGGTGGTAAGGTCTGCATGCAGAGTAATGGTAACTTCTGCTACACAAGACCAGCAAGTTGCAGTAAATGCTGCACTGACAGTTTCAGCTACTGTGTAATTGGTGCAGATGGAAAGAAAGATTGTGCAACCGTTACGATTAAAACTGCATGCTCCAGCTGCTAAAGTACCTACAGTACTTGCTTCAGCATGAAGACTTTTACAACTAAGCAAATTAAAGGGATATAGGAAGTGTTAATCTTCCAGGTTTAACCCTAAATCCCTTAATGCGTTTGCCTACACAATTATATTTTTTTAATTTCGTTAATTATTAATTCTTTTTTTTGATTTCAGTTAGTTGTTAATTCTTTTTTTTGATTTCAGTTAGTTGTTAATTCTTTTTTTGATTTCAGTTAGTTGTTAATTCTTTTTTTGATTTCAGTTAGTTGTTAATTCTTTTTTTGATTTCAGTTAGTTGTTAATTCTTTTTTTGATTTCAGTTAGTTGTTAATTCTTTTTTTTGATTTCAGTTAATTGTTAATTCTTTCTTCTGTGTTTACCTCTCTCGATCAGAGTTTTTATTAACTGGATTTTCATATCATTTAGGTCTTTTTAATTCACCTATTTTTAAATCTTAAAATTTAGTATTTAAGATACAATATAAAAAGTTCAGAACCAATTCGTTATATTTGCTTTACTTTAAAAGGCAAAGTTTCTGAAATTAATCTGGATTCTTATGTAACTATGAATCCTATGTTCATTTACTAAAAAAGAACTGCCTACAGCAGTTCGGATCTCTATTTTTAAAAACTGAAAATAGAAAAAAGAAAAAATTACTGAAATTTCAATAAACTCCTATTTATTGAAATTTACATAAAATGTTCAAACCTTTCCTTTCTCGCTTTACAGATCGGACAAACTCCAGGCGGTTCATCCATGGCACAGAGATATCCGCAAACCTTACATCTCCACACCGGTTTTGAAAGTTTTTCTGTAAACTCCATACTCTCCATCATCTCGGCTCTTTTTTTTTCTTCAGCTCTTTCGGCATCCCTCTGTGCTTTAGGAGGACGCCTTTCAGGAATCGATTCTACCCTTCTTTCTCCCCGAATAACCTCATCCGAAACGTAAAGCGCACAGTAACAGGCTCCATAATCATTCAGATCTGGGTCTCTATAGTAACAGGGACAGACAATATCCAGATCTTCTTCAAGATTGTTGGCAGAAAGTCGGCATGGACAGGACCAGTAACCATATCGCTGCTCATTTGCGAGCAGCCCGCGCACAAGATCCTTTGTAAACTCAACATCAGGGTTGAGGTGATACCCTGATTTTTCGACCTGGTCATTCAAACGCCTGTAGACTTTGTCCACCATTTCTTCGTTTATATCTTCTTCAGCGGCTTCCTCTTCTTTCAGCCCAATTCCCCCTTAAAACCCCAGAGCTTCACGTATTTCCCTTTCTTTAAAACCTACAATCGCTTTTTCCCCATTTATGACAGTTGTCGGGAAAGAGGTTGAAGGGTTGAAGCGTCTTACTTCGTCAACAGCCTGGTTTTCTTCTTCGCCTTCAAGCTTATCCACGTATATAAAATCGAAATCTACACCAAGATCTGTAAGCAGCTTCTTTGTTTTATTACACCATACACAGGTACTAAGGCCATACATTACAACCTTACCCCTGTCAATTCCGGAAATGTGATTTCCTTTCTCCTTATCCAGAGTAGATACATCCATTCGGTTAACCCCCAGCCACGATAAAGTTATGGCAGTACGCCTATGAGTACTTTACCTTGAAAGCACGTTTTACCTGAGCCTGCTACCAAATTGAAGTAATGGCAGGCTGCAAATCATAAATTGCTTGTAAGAAAATATAAACTAAAGTATATAAGTTTAAACATGTTGATAAAGAAGACTAGAAAAGTAAGAATTTTCAGCCTGACTGACTTTTTACCTTGAAATACAAAAATATGTGAGGAAGTATCGTTTGTTCTATTTCTCTAGGTTGAACAACGACTTCTATTGTTTGAACAAAGATTTTCTATTGTTTGAATAAAGATTTCTATTTACAGCCTCAGGCGTACAGTCTAAGGCATCCGGGTAAATTTTATTTTATCAAGCCCTTCTGAACATACCAGTAATAATCATGGGCAAACCGTTCTTTATCAGATCTTACAAGCTGGCAGAAATATTCCGTTGTCTGGCGATGCATTTCATCCTGATCCGGATATTTTATTTCTCCACGAATCGATTTTACTAATTTCTTACCAAGCTCTTCGGCAGGCCCTGCAGCCTGATCGAGTGCGGAAGGATACATCCCAACTGCAACACCAAGACCACCAACAACTGTAACACCAAGATTCATGAGTACACTGTTCATATATTCTACAACCACATCTGCCTTGCCTCCTCCTGCCGTAGACACAGAGCATCCGAACTTTCCAGTCAGCATCTGGCAGTGGATAGCGTCCGAAAGTCGGTCGAAGAAGGCCTTCATAGGTGCAGGAACCGAGTTAATATAATTCGGAGCTCCAAAGACAATTCCATCGGAGTTCCGAACCCTGTCAAAAAGTTCCTCAAAGTCATCGATCTGAGGGCACTCCCCTGTCGCATAACAGGCTCCGCATCCTGTGCAGTACTCTATCTGCAGTTTATAGAGATCTATAAGCTCGACTTCCGCACCTTCGGACTCCGCACCTTTAATCACGGACTTTACAAGTTGAAGAGTCTTGCTTTCATTTCCTCTCGGGCTTGCGTTAATTCCAAGAATTTTCATGATTATCACCTTGAGGTTCTCAAATTAGAATTTTGATTTAAAAACTTATCTTCTTTTTCACTATTCGTGGACGCATCTATTTTCTTATATTGGATTGCTAATAAGATAGCGTAGAACTGTTTGGAGATAAGAATACACATAGGAGATCTTCATAAAAACGATTGTCAAATTAGATCTGAATTTTTTAGAGCTAATTTGATAGCCTCCACCTTGACTGAATGGATTATGCAACAACTACATGAATTACACAGGATTAACGTATTATTTTTTGCCTTTTTCAGATGTATGAGCGTGAGCTACAGGATTTCTATTTCCTCTCACGAGGGATGCAAATATTCCCAGAATACAGAAGGCTGTAAACAGGATGAAAGCATAATGCAGGCTTAAAACGAACTGAGGGTAATATTCAGGCGTAATTTCCACAGGACCAATAACAATTGCAAAGATCATCATTGCAATGCCCATCGACAGCATCTGCCCAAGGAGCCGCATAGTTCCGTTCATTCCCGATGCAACGCCATAGAATCTTTTATCGACGGAACTCATGATCGCATTCGTATTTGGAGACGAGAAGAGCCCAAAACCTATACCGAGAATAATAAGGGTGATAATAAGATGCAAGAGAGGAGTTGATTCTGTAAGGAAAATCAGAAGGAAGAGCCCAAGCGCAGTAAATGCCATCCCTGCGGATGCAACAATTCGGGGTTCAGTTCTGTCAGAGAGCCGACCGGCAATTGGCGAAACCATGGCCATGACAACCGGCTGTGCTACCAGGATAAGTCCGGCATGTTCTGGAGTGAAGCTTTTCGTGTACTGGAGATCCAGGCTTAAAAGAAAGGTCACCGCATAAGTCGCACTATAATTGATTAGCGCGGATAGGTTCGAAAAGGCAAAAATTCGATTTTTTGTCAGGAGATTAATGTCAAGAACGGGAAAAGGTATTCTAATTTCATATAGAGCAAAAACAATTATCCCGAGAGTCCCTAAAGCCAAGAGGGCAACCCCTTTAAGTTCTGGGAGAACTGAAAAACCATACATGACTGCAACTATCGCTGCACCGTATATGACTGATCCTGTCAGATCGAACTTTTCCCCTCTGCACTCAGCCCATTCACCTTTAATCTTCCATAAGATCAGGAGAACTGCTGTAATACCTATAGGAACATTTACGAAGAAAATGCTCCTCCAGCCAAGATACTGCGTCATTGCACCTCCAAGTAAAGGACCAACGGAAAGCCCAATGTAAACTGCAGTAATATAAGTACCAAGAGCTTTTCCACGCTCACCTGGTGGGAAGACCGAAGTAACTATGGCGACGCCTGTTCCAAAGATCATTGCACTCCCGATACCCTGCACGACCCGTACTCCAATCAGCATTTCCGATGAGGAAGCCATAGTCATAATTAAAGACGAAAGGCTGAAGATCGTAATACCATATAGGAAAACCTTTTTCCTCCCATAAATGTCTGCGATTTTTCCGAAGGGGACAAGAAACAATGCTGATGAAAGAAGGTAAGCAGTCGCAACCCAGGAAAGGGCAATAGCATCCATATGAAATTCTGCCCCGATCGCAGGCAGGGCAATATTTACTGCCGAACCGTCAAAAGGGGTAATAAATCCCGCCAGTATCGCAATAAAAAGTACTACCTGTTTCCCTGTGCCGGCAACAGGAACATCAGGTGTATGGTAGATTTCCGGAACTTTGGCAGGTGATTCGGCATTATTTGTGTCTTTTTTCATGTATATCACTTATCTAAAGGGTCATTATCTACGGCTTATAGTGTCAGAAAAATCGCAATCGATTTATGTTGCAGGATAGATTATTTAAGAGGCAATTCTCTTCATAAGGTTTCCTCACTGTGGTTGACTGATCAACCATTTAGTACAATTTATTTGTATTAAACATTACGCCGAAACCGTTGCGCCGGTTTATCACGCCGATAGGGTTTGGGGATAAGATTCTCAAATCCAAACACTGCTTGGGGTTTTCGCTCAAGCCTTTTTTGAAAAGGCTTGCGGTCAAGCAGTTTTTTGAAAAGGCTTGCGGTCAAGCAGTTTTTTGAAAAGGCTTGCAAAAAGTCTGAGAACGCAAGTTAAACTATTAGAACGGTGTAATAATTAAAGAACGGCGTAATAATAAGATTAAGACTACCTGGAAACTTTCCTTTTAGTACTGTTAAAAATCACGTAAGGTTTAAAATAAATTAATGGCTAGTTCGAGGCAAAAAAAATCCGAGATTAAATTAGATTTTAAGGCTAAATTCACACAAATCGAGGTATGCAAAACCAGAAAACCAGAATCGCTGATGGTTTACCTCTGGATTCACCTGTAAATTTCTATGGATTTACCTATTGATTATATATGGATTTACCATAAAATTATGTTAAATTATTCCAGTATGAATATTATAGAGGTTATAGACTCACAATGAATGAAATTATTACCTGGATATTGATCATATTCTGCCTGATGCAGTCCGCTATTTTTTCCGGAATGACAATCGGGGTTTTCGGCCTTGGGAGACTCAGGCTTGAGATCGAGGCCGAAGCAAACAATAAAGAGGCTATCAAAATCCTGCAGATCAGGCGGGACTCAAACTTTCTGCTTACGACACTGCTCTGGGGAAACATAGCGGTAAACGTTCTAATTGCCCAGCTTACAGGTTCCGTGCTGACCGGAGCTTCAGCTTTTCTCTTCTCTACTTTCGTTATAACCAGTTTCGGAGAGATAGTGCCTCAGGCTTATTTTTCTCGAAATGCCCTGTCACTAGGAGCGAAACTAACTCCTTTAGTCCGCTTCTACCAGCTACTGCTCTATCCAGTTGCCAAACCTACAGCCCTGATTCTTGACTGGTGGTTAGGCAGAGAGAAGCTTGACCTCTTCAAGGAACAGTCTATTCGGATTATGCTCGAAAAACACATTGAGTCCGGAAAGTCCGATATTGGTTCTTTTGAAGGGATAGGAGCCCTGAACTTTCTTTCCATAGATGATGTCAGCATATCAGATGAGGGTTCGCTAATAGACGAGAGAAGTATAATCTCACTACCAGTGGAAAATAACCGTCCGATATTTCCTTCTTTCGAAAGAGAACCGACTGACCCGTTTCTGCAAAAGATAGAAGCCTCCGGGAAAAAGTGGGTAGTTATTACCAACCCTCAGGATGAGCCTACAATGGTGCTTGATGCGGATGGTTTTCTGAGGGATGCAGTCTACAAGAAAGGCCCATTCATTCCCCTTTCTTACTGCCACTTTCCGGTTGTGGTAAAATCTCCGAAAACCAGGCTTGAAAAAGTAATTAGGCAGTTTAAGGTGTATCCTCAATACCCTGAAGACGATGTGATCGACCAGGACCTTATCCTCTACTGGGGCCAGGAGAAAAGAATTATTACCGGTTCGGATATTCTGGGCCGATTGTTAAGGGGAATTGTAGTGGAATGTGACCTGACATCAGGGTGTGAACTGCCTGCTCAGCCTTCACAGCCAGGAGTTGCCAGAATAAGAAGTTTGAGAAGAGGGAAAAAGAAAGAAAGCACGGAAGAAAGAAAGGAATAAAAATGAAAATACAGAGATAAAAAGAAGAGAAAAAAAGAAAAATGAAGAAGAAAGGACAAAAAGAAGAGAAAAAAAGAAAAATGAAGAAGAAAGGACAAAAGAAGAGAAAAAAAGAAAAATGAAGAAGAAAGGACAAAAAGAAGAGAAAAAAAGAAAAATGAAGAAGAAAGGACAAAAGAAGAGAAAAAAAGAAAAATGAAGAAGAAAGGACAAAAAGAAGAGAAAAAAAGAAAAAAAAGAAAAAAAAGGCAGTAGAGTACAATTTAAATGTTTTAGATAAAGGTTTAAGCATGAAAATACACTGCATCCAGCACGTTAAGTTTGAAACATTGGGAACTATTGTTGAATGGATAGAAGAAAGAAAGCACTCTTTATCAACCACACATTTATATGAAAATCATAACTTTCCCAGTCTGGATAACTTCGATCTTCTCATAGTCATGGGTGGACCGATGAATATCTATGAGTATGAAAAATATCCCTGGTTGAGGAAAGAAAAAATATTTCTCAAAGAAGCTATTTCCGCAGGAAAGGCAGTTCTTGGGATTTGCCTTGGCGCTCAGCTTATTGCTGATGTTCTGAAAGCCGAGGTATTTAAAAACAATTATAAAGAGATCGGATGGTTCCCAATTTTTACGATCAAACCGGAGTCCGAAAATCCTCTGCTAAAAGGTATCCCTGAAAAATTTACCGCATTTCACTGGCATGGAGACACTTTCGGCCTGCCTGAAGAGGCAATAAGACTCTTTGAAAGTGAAGCCTGCAAAAACCAGGGCTTTATCTACAAAAACAGGGTAATCGGACTTCAGTTCCATCTAGAAATGAGCAATAAAACAATCGGGAACGTTATTAAAAACTGCAGAAATGAGCTGGTTGAAGGAGTGTATATCCAGAACGAAGAAGAGATGCTGGATAGAGACTCACTTCTTACGGAGTCAAAGTTATTGATGTTCAGTATGCTGGACAATTTTGAAGAGGTCATAAGATATCAGTAAGTACTGAATAGTTCTCGTTTGTCATTTGTCATGACTGAAATCTATTCAAACTGAGAGCTATCCAAACTAAGAGCTATCCAAACTAAGAGCTATCCAAACTAAGAGCTATCCAAACTAAGAGCTATCCAAACTGAGAGCTATCCATTTTGGTCATATGGAAAGTGGGATAGTATATAAGAACAACATAACAGCGGCCAAGGCATTTTAAGCTGAAAGGATCCGGGGAAAAAATAAAAGTTTACTTCTCGTACGCAGGCAGTGCTATAACCCCTATCTCCGGAAGTGGATAACCGACAGCGAAATGGTAGAGGTCCTGGAATTCGAGCCCTTTGAGACCTATGGCATCATGCAAAGGGTCATCAAAGAAACACCCAATCCCACAACCCCTAAGACCATATGCCTCGGCTTCAAGGTAAAGGAGCTGCCCCAGAATTCCGCATTCCCAAAAAAGGTACGGATATATCCAGGCCCCAAACCTTTTCAGAGGCTCTTCAAACTCAGAGAGCATGCAGGCAGTAAAACATGCATCGGCAGCTTTTCGCTGCTTACAGGAAAGCTGAGCTGCAAAAGAATCCAGAGTTTCTTCCATCAAGAGGTAAAACTCAAGGTCTAAAGGGCAGTTTTTCGGTTTTTCCCATAAAAAGTCCGGTCTGATCGCAGCTTTAAACCTATCTTTTTCCCCGGGTTTGCGAAGGAAAATATAAAGTCCCGGAAGAAGATCCTTTACGTGGTTTACGAAAAGAAGAAGGTGAGTAAAGGGACCGAAAGCAAGGGAATTGAAAATCGGATTATTTTCCGGAAGGGTTCTTTGCAGCATAGCATAAAAAATTTCATCTTCCAGGTATGCGCTGTTATTCATCTCAATAGCACTTCTCCTTTTCCGGATAACTTCACGGAGGGGAACCGTATCAAGATTTAACAGGTTTCTGAAACTGCTGGTTTTCAGCGATGAAACCGCCTGTAGATTGAATTTTAATTCTTCTTTTAGTTTTTCATTTGATTCTTCTCTTTTATCCAGGTAATCGGTTTCCTTCTTCTGAGCTGCCGAGGCCGCATCTTCAATACCTACCCATTGAACATGCTCTGGACTTAAACTGTTAGGAATACCTTTCCAGGAAAGATTTTTAAAATCAGGAATCACACCTGAAGAAATCCTGCTTTTTGTACAGGTCTTTCCTGCTGGATAAACCGCAAGCAAACAGGCAGGCCCCTGTTTTTCAGGGCCTTTCTCTCCGGAAATGCCAAGAAGCGCAGCAATATCTTTCGAACTCATGTCCAGAAGAAGACTTGTTTTCCAGCCAAGCCCGGCAGCAGCAAAGGTCAGGGCAGCAATTGCATGCCCTATATCATGCTGAGCATATCGAAAGGCCCTGAGCCCGTATTTCCAGGAAACCCGCCAGAAAACTGAACTCAAACCTACGAAAAAAGTGCCTTCAGGAAAACCTGAACTTAATAGTTTCCAGGTAGCCTGGGAAAATTCTGCTCTGATTTCAAGGGCATGAGGCAAAGAAGCATAATGGCAGACAGACGGGTTTTTCAGGAGCCCCTTCATAGGACCGGAAAGGAGGTACATCTCGGTAGGGTGAAGGTTTCCGCTTGAAGGATTAACACGGAGTGGCCATTTTGTACCTTCCGCCATTTTCCAGGCCGAAATTGCAAAGCTGTCAAAAAAAAGCCTGGAAATTGATTTCGCATTCAGCTCAGACGGCTTGAGTTTTTCAGGTGAGAAAGCCTGCTCATAAGTAGGAAAAATCTCAGCTTTTGTTTGCTCGTCACTCCAGATTTCCAGATTCAAAAGTCGAGTTCCGTGATAGTTAAGGAAAGAATCTGGCTTGAGACGTAAATCCAGGCGGTGAGGACCCGGAGCATAAGATTTAAATTTGTGTTTACTTGCCTGGTGGTAGGCCAGTATGGCTTCAAGTTCTTTTGTCATAATAAGCACACCCGTAGCCGGAGAAATCTAATTTTCAAACAACCGTTTCAGTAAGGGATATCTGCTTTTTAAGTAAAGGAGAGGAGCATTTCAGGATCTTTGATGAAAGTTAAGCTTTTTTCAGGGTTTCAAGTACGGCTTTTCCAAACATATCAGCACTTGCAGGGTCTCGTCCTGTAATTACCCGGCCCGAAACCACTACATCCTGATTCAGATAGACAGCTCCGTGTTCCTTAAGTTCGCGTAACGTATCCGGACTTTTGAAGACTGTGCTCTCTTTGCCCTTCAAGATACCTGCCCTTGCCAGTACTACAGGGGAAATGCAGATTGCAGAGATCACCTTTTTCAAGGCATCAGCTTCCTTTATAAGTGCCTGCAGAGTTTTGTTATTCCACAGGTATTCTCTTGAATCTGAACCTCCTGAGATTACGATTGCATCATAATCTTCAATTCTGGCATCAGAAATCGCGACATCAGGCTTGATTGTACCTCCGAGCATCCCTTTTGCAGTCTTAGTAGACTCGGCTGCAACGGTAACTTTTACTCCTGCAGCCTCAAAAAGCTGCTTCGGAACAAAGCATTCCTCGTCCCTGAACTGCTCCTGGGCAATTATGAGCAGGATTTTTTTGTCTTTATACTCGGTTTCTGTCATCTGTTCACTTCCTGTAAGCTTGAAAATTAAGAATCGAAGAAATGAGAAGTGGAATGGTTTAGTAACCCTGTTTCCTTAAAGATACGTTATGAAAATATAAATGGATGCTTCTTTTAGAGTATACTAGACTAAGAAAAAATATAAAGAACCTGAGATTAGCTTGTAATAAGCTGGAGAAAAGTGGATAAAAAACAAAAGCCTGAATATATATAAGAAACAAAAGCCTGAAAATCTATAAGAAGCTAAAGCCTGAAAACGTATAAAAAACCTGATAAAGATTTTAAAATAAAGGTTTTAAAATCCTGATAAACAGCGTAAAGAGTCTGAGCCTCAGAAGCATATAAGGAAATAAAACCAGCTATTAAGACTTAGTTCGTATTTGACTTAAGTTATAAGGAAATACAGAACTGCTGAGATTCCGGCACCTGCAAAGGTCGCTACGAAATTAACTCCGCTATTTGAGAGCACTCCCCTTTTCTGAAGCGTAGCCCCAAGGAGGCTGTCCATATTTGTCCCGAAAAAGCCTCCTGCGGTTGTAATAAGGACTGTTAATATAAAATTGTCCGAAACTCCCAGTAAGTATGCAAGGACTCCTATCACCGCAGAACCTAAGATTGCAGCAAGTTCCCCAAGAAATGATACGGCTCCGTCGACTCCGGGTTCCGAGAGTTTGAGGGTTGTTATCATTCTTGGCCTTCCTTTTGCCGTTGTCCCGATTTCGCTTGCCAGGGTATCTCCGGTAGCTGTTGCAACCGTACCCATATAGGCATAGATGATCGGAAGACTATGTTCCGGGAAGACCCCATATGCTACTGCAAGGGCAAGAGCTGCCGTACTGTTCGAAAATACGTTTTCATAACTCCGGATGCCGTCTTTAGCCTGTGCAATTCCTATGGATTCTTTGTATGTATATTTATATTTTGTAAACCCGCCTCCGAGAATAAAAAATGTGAGCAGAAGCAGGAACCAGGAAAGCCCGCTGAAGACAATTATCAGGACTCCCAGCAAGGCGGCACTCAGAAGTGCAGATACGTCTGCAATCTTCGCCCTGTAAGCCAGTATACCCAGGAAAAAGGAGAATACCAGTGCTACAACCATTTTTTCGGGAGGCACCCAGTACCTGAAATCTTCAAAAATCCACATTGTCATGCCTGCACCCAGAGGCACAGAAATATTCTTGTCTATTTTGGAGGGGATTGACTCGAAAAGAGAACCTGTAACCGCCCCGATAACAGCTATGAAGAAAATCATGTTATATGAGACCGGAAGTTTCTGCCAGTAGACAATCCAGCTTGCGGCAAAGAATGAAGCAGCAATCCTAAGTGCCAGGAAAGCCGAACTCCAGATAATTGAAAAACTCTTCTTTTTGATTCTACTCCGTCTTAAATTTAAATCAGGTACAGACTCGGTCTCCGAAAAAGATGTTTTATGGTTTCCTACTGCAGCAATCGCAAACGCCCCAAGTACTATATAAAAAGGATAGTTGTAAGAAGAAACACTCGAAATCACGGAAACAAAGAGCATGATAACCAGGGAAAAAGTAAGGCTGGTAACATCTCTATCACAGAAAAAGGAGTTTCCAGAAAGCCGTATTCCCAGAAAAAGAACGATGGATAGGAGAAAAAGAAGATTAACTCCTGCAAAAGGAGCTATAAGAATGAGCAGGAGATATAGGATATGCGTTACAGGAATTCTCTGGCAGGAATTCCCGCTTTTAAAGAATCGTGCAGCTCTGTTCATTATAAGACATCTTTTGTTTTTACTTTTTCTGGGAAGTTACATAGAATAAGTTTATCTTTATAAATAACAATTGTTTTTCTTTTAGAGACGATTAGAATTACATAATAAAACTTAAAAATATCTGTTTTAGCAGTTGCTATCTGGAAGGAGTTTAGACAAACCCTTTAAGTTATATAGAAATAGTTCAATGAATAAAATAACTTTTGCCTCATATTTGTTGTTCGGGATTTGTTAAACTTAATCTATTTCTCATAGTTCCAAACAGTATCAGTTCAAATTCCAAACAGTCTCTAGATTCAGAATTCCAAATAGGTATTATACTTATCAGGACTTCCAACCAGTATCTAATCTGGAGTTCTTTTCCAAATATTAAATATAATTCATTCCTTCAGGCTTAAGAAAGGAAATCTGAAAACGTCCTGATCTATATGTAATCAAACAAATTAGTAAGAGTTCTGATCCATAAATATAACCCGAAATAAATAGTATATTATACCCAGAAAAGCTGCGTGCTATATGTGTGATGAGGGGGAAAACATGGAAAACTATGACCTTATTATAATAGGTACGGGTTCTGCAATGAACTACATAAATCCTATTCTTGATTCAAAACCTGAAATGAGAGTTGCAGTTATCGATAAAGACGAACCCGGCGGGATCTGCCTTACCAGAGGGTGCATTCCTTCAAAAATCCTGCTCTATCCTGCCGAACTCATAAGAGAAATTGGAACTGCATCTGTTTTCGGAATTAATATTGAAATAAAGGACATCGATTTCCTTGCAATTATGGAAAGGATGCGCAGGAAAATAGGAGAAGATGTCGAGGCGATAAGGAAGGGGTTTACCGATAACCCATACCTTGACTACTATCACGAAAGTGCGGAGTTTATCTCACCTTATACCCTGAAAGTAGGTGAAAAAACCCTCCACTCCGAAATGATCTTTCTCTGTACCGGTTCAAAACCTGCAATTCCTCCTATTAAGGGTCTCGAAGAAGCAGGATACCTTACAAGTGATACTGTGCTTAAACTCACGGAACGCCCAGAAAAGCTCGCTATCTTGGGAGGGAGTTACATTGCAGCCGAATACGGGCACTTTTTTTCAGCTATGGGAACCCAGGTCACGGCCATCGGGAGAAATTCCCAGTTTCTTCCGCAGGAGGAGCCCGATATCTCCAGACTTGCCAGTTTGAAAATATCGGAGTACATGCAGATAATTACAAACCATGAAGCCATAGAAGTTCGGAAAGAAGATAACGGGCAGAAAACGGTTATTGCAAAGGAAAACGACTCGGGACGGGAAGTAAAAATAACTGTGGACGAAATCCTCGTGGCAACAGGAAGAGTTCCGAATACCGATATTCTCCACCCCGAAAGAGCAGGGATTAAAACCGATATACAGGGCTGGATTCTGGTGAACGAGTTTCTTGAGACCTCACAGCCGAATATCTGGGCATTTGGGGATGCAAATGGAAAGTATTTGCTAAAGCACGTAGCAAACTACGAGTCCGGAATAGTTTTCCTCAATGCGATCATGAAAGAAAAAGAAAAGGTAGACTACCATGCCGTACCCCACGCAGTCTTTTCCTATCCTGAAATTGCCGGAGCAGGCATGAAAGAGCAGGAAGCCGTGGAAAAGTACGGAGAGGAAAGAGTCCTCATAGGCCTCAAGTTTTTTGAAGATACTGCAAAAGGGTCAGCTATGGAAATCAGAGATTATTTCGTAAAAGTGATTCTGGATGCGAAGGAAGAAAAAATCCTGGGAGCCCACATTATAGGCCCGCATGCTTCAGTCCTGATCCACCAGATAATTCCTCTCATGTACACAGAATCAAGAAGCACTGAACCAATTATGCGGAGTATGGATATTCACCCGTCTCTCAGTGAGGTTGTAACCAGGGCATTTTATTCTCGGCTACCGCCTGAACACTATCATCATTTTCTTAAACATATCGGGCTTGAGGACTGAAAATCCTTATGCTCGTGATTGAAAAAATATCTACTATGAGAGCTTAAAATTTTCACCTATTAAATAACTCAAATAGGTATCTCGCATGTATGTAGAGTCTAGTTCGGTAGAATCCTATACGTTTGTGGAATCTTCTAGTATGATTATATCTATGCCGGATTTATTTTTATTTTTTCTTGCTTTTTTTTCTTTCATCTTTTTCCTGTTTTCTACCAAATACGTTCATCCCTATAACGAACCCAATCCCAATGGAAATTCCAGTAAGTGCTCCATTCATTAAATTATTAGACAAGTATCCTAAGAATGTACATATAATTACAGGGATAATGAAAAGTACAAATGGGTTTTTCATTAGAGATTTTTCCATGTTTACCATTTCCTTACTTGTCTTTCTTTTATCTTTTTGTCTTACAGCGGATTAAAAGTGTTATGTCTTTTCTGAAATCGGTTCCGCTATTTTCAGTTTTTCGTCTTTTTCAAGCGAATTTCGAGTCTGAATTACTTTCCAACATATTCACTATTTAATAATTTAATCATAAATTATTTATTTGAGTATATGCCTTAGCTCATATTCAAGATAATTATAAAGGAAAATGTTATTCAATCTGAGTGTATAAAAGTCTCATTTAAGCAAATAAATAACAAATATGGACTCACTTGTTATAAATTATTCAGTTATAATTATATTTGTGTAATCAATTGAAGAGTTCGAAAGGTGAAAACTTACTGTTATTGTGCATGCACCTGAGTAAAATTGTTTAAACCCCTGAAATATAAAATTTTTAAGTTTGTTGTTTTGTTGAGGTTGACGGTCTAACCCGCCTTTGAAAAGTCAGGGATGAAACCTTATTTATTCCCCACAGTTTCTAAACTTTCTTCCTTCAAACCTATTTTTTTAAGGTCAAAAACCCACCTGCTGATGCCCGGAGCAACATTTCCGGTCCGCCTGTACAGCTCCACTTCAAGCCCCATTTTTTCGTATTCATTAATCAGCCCAGGAATCTGAGATTCGGCTTTAAAAGTGTAAAAGTGAATGTACCCTTCTTTCCTGACAAGTTTTGAGATTTCGCCAAGAAAATGGTCCATGCCATAGGGTGTAGGCACTATGGCCCTATCAAACCCATTTTCAGGAATCTGAAAACTTTCATCTTTAGCTTTCTCAGGATTCAGGCATACATGCAGACTAGAAAAAGCCGTATTTACTAGCCCTTCACTGGTTTTTGCAGAATTAAACATATCGAAAACATTTTCAAAGTCACCCTGAATAACGGTTATTTGCCCTTCAAGCCTGTTAATCCGGATATTTTCCCGCAGGCAGGCACAGGCGTCGGGATTTATTTCAATGGCATAAACCTTTGCTCCTTTTCCTGCAGCAGGAAGTACAAAAGGGCCCACTCCGGCAAAAGGAATTATGATGTTTTCTCCCGACTTTATTTTTGAGGCTACCCGCCTTCTCTCAGAGTACAGACGGGGATTAAAAAAGACTTTTTTAACATCCAGTTTATAGGTATAACCATTTTCCCTGTGAATTGTTTCTGTGGTTTCCCCAATCAGAAGCTCAAAATCCGCAACTCTATGCTCTCCTTCGAGTTTGCTCACCTTATTAAGTACGGCCCGCGTATTGCCACGCATAGAAAGCAGTTTCGAGGCAATAGATTTTTTATAAGCCTCAAGCTCAGGAGGAATCGATATTACGGCTACATTTCCAATGTAATCAAAACGTTTCGGAACCATAGGAAGCAGGGGTTCTTCAACTATTCCTCTCATTGCATCCCGCAAGCTTATTCTATTTCGAAAACTCATTAAGAATCCTCTACTTATCAAATTGTAGACTTTCACTTTAAGATTTTAATTCCAGATATTAAGTTCCAGATGTTAAGTTCCAGATGTTAAGTTCCAGATATTAAGTTTCAGATATTAAGTTCCAGATATTAAGTTCCAGATTTTAGTTCCGTTTTTAAGAATCAGTTTAATATATGCTTTTTGTTTTGGGAAATGGCTGAGAAAGTGTGGAAAAAGATAAAACCCGGAAGAAACTTTAAACA
This sequence comes from Methanosarcina spelaei, assembly GCF_002287235.1. Classification (GTDB taxonomy): domain Archaea; phylum Halobacteriota; class Methanosarcinia; order Methanosarcinales; family Methanosarcinaceae; genus Methanosarcina; species Methanosarcina spelaei. The sequence goes on along the minus strand of NZ_LMVP01000558.1, from coordinate 923 downwards.
GCCATTCGTAACAGTACAGGCAGGACTATTCCCCATGAAAATTATAATCGAAACCCCAAAATATAGTTTCTGGAAGTATAACAGAACAGAAAAAGGCTATGAAAAGGCTTTTTTTTCCCCCCTGCCTACAATTTTCAACTACGGCTTTGTAGAGGGAACAGAAGGTGCAGATGGCATGGAAGAAGATGTAGTTGTACTTGGGCCCCGCCTGCCGAGAGGAAGTACACTTAAAAGAGATTCTTTTGACGGGATAGTAAAATTCCTGGATGATTCTATCAGGGACGATAAAAAAATCGTATATATCAGCGGTTTTCGCTCTCCTGTCCTGCTTGCTTATTATTTCAGGCTATATGCTCTTTTTAAGGTCTTCTTGTATGCTTTCCGTGAGAGAAAAATTTCAACATGCAGGTTTGAAGGAATCGAATTCAGAAAACTAAACTAATATTGTTACTGTTTACATCAGCACACGTTGATTCGAAAATAACAGTTGATCCTAAAACTCCAGATAAAGAATTGAAGTAAGTGACTTAGTTATAGAGCTTGAAGGGAGAACTACTAAATCCAAAGTTAAAACTATTCTTGAAGACTGCAACCTTTTTACGTATAGGCTGGACTATAATGTAGAATATAGGCAGACAAATATATACAGGTAGAAAATAATGAAAACAGCGTGTAAATGATAAATTTAAATCTGCTACGGATATCAAAAAGAAGATTATCATATAATTTTTATATCCGAACAAGCTGTCGATGACGAAAATTTCTTGAGATGCTGGATAAAAACAATATTCAGCTAAAAAAGTTTGTCTGGTGTATATTAGTTTTAATAACGAATACAAAGATTGGATTCCAGAGGAAGATGCGGTCAAAATCAAAGTTGCGCTGGCGCACCCCGCTGCAAGCAACGGGGTATGTCCGCGCCA
>NZ_LMVP01000557.1 GCF_002287235.1 Methanosarcina spelaei | reverse complement strand
CCTAGACTTTCTTCCAGACTTTCTCCCAGACTATCTCCCAGACTATCTCCCAGACTATCTTCCAGACAGCTCAAGCTATGTTAGCTATCACTTTTTTAGTTTAAGAAAGGAGTTTTAATCGCAGAACTATAACTTTCTTCACACTTTATTCCGAAACTTTCAATAATCGCCCTCAATTTATTCTGATATTTTCAGGTACTTCTCCCTGAATTCGGGGTTTCTCATAAGGCAGCATTTTGCATTATATGCAGGGTCTTCCCTGATCTTTTTCCAGACATCCTTTATTCTGTCTTTATGAACATTTCCGTAAGAAATCGGGATACAGGCACAGGGAAGAATATTCCCTTCCGGGGTAATATGGAGCCACTTACGGCCTGCCATGCAGCCTGTGGTCTTCATGACTTGTGGGATAGGAAATACTCTGGGACCTTCTTTCTCCCTGGCTCTCGATACGAAATTATCAAATTTTCTCAGGTCTTTCGGAGTCATGATTTCTGAGGCATGATCCATCCACCTGCCAGTAGGGACTATTTCATAGAAGGAAAGTTCATGGACTCCAAGTTCCGATGCAAGGGTGTACAATTCTTCAAGTTCGTTCACATTGTCCCTGGAAAGTACCACATATATATTCACAAGTAGTCCTGCCTTAATTCCGTTTTTGACAGCTTCAACTGCGCTTTTGAAAACTCCTCTCCTGCCCCTTACGTGATCGTGCTTATCTTCATACGCACTGTCAAAACTTACAGTAAGGGAATAAAGGCCCGCTTCTTTCAGGTTGCTGGCTCGTTCTTCAGTCAACCCTACCCCTGAGGTGAACATACCTGTAATTGCTTTTTCAGGGTTCACGTACCTTATCAATTCTTCCAGATCAGGGTAGGTCAGGGGCTCGCCTCCGTCAAAAATCACGAAAGTTGTGCCCATTTCGAGCACCTGGTCGATTGTAGATTTTACGATTTCGGGAGTAAGCTTTTTCCGGTTTTTCGTATCAGGCAGAGCGCAGTGAATACAGTTATTAGGGCATTCTTCAGTAACAGAAATAGTTACCTGGTCCGGAATCATTTTTCCCAGTATGGAAAATATCTGGCTTTTTACCAGGCGGTCAAAACCCTTGCCTGGCACCGGAGGCATCCAGGTTGAGCATATGAGCCGGTCGGCCTCGACTTTTGCAGGCTTTTCACCTTCAAAGATTGAGAGGTTTTTCTCAATAATTTTTCTAATAAGGATAGATGCAGCCCCGCTGGTTTTCATCCTCATGCGTCCGTCTTCGATCTCAGTATAAACTCTAAAAAGAGGGCTTTTATAGAAATCGTATTGCATATTGTTCCTGCACCTGGCATTTGATAATGTCCATATTTCGTTCTCTTTTGCTCTATTAAATTTCAGTTTATCTATTCCTGAGGAACGCCCTGCACTTTAAGATTGCAGAGGGTTTTTTCTTCAGCATGAACGCAAAAACCTGCATAGCCTGCTCAACTGAACTTCCATGAATAAATGAGAGGTCTTCCTTCTCAAAGACCTTAGCCATCTCATCAATTTCTCTATCCGTCATTTTTCTCAGAGTCTCAAGCCCTATTCGACCCAGGTAGTGTTCGGCCAGAAACTCTTTTCTCCAGTCCTTTTGGTATGCTAAGAGAGAGGATTTTGAGACATCTCCTTTACTTATGGCATTTGCAGCGACATCTCCGCATATCTGGCCTGCCCTCATTGCATAGCCTATTCCCGACTGACCTGCTGCCCCGCCAACAACCATTATCCCATCTGCTATGTACTCCTTTGGAAGGGTCACTATAGGGTCTCCTCCGGAAAGTTTTCTTACAACTTCAAGTTCTTCGAGGCCTTTAAGCTTTTTGAAATTTTCAACCCAGGCGTTAAGGTAAGGCGTTGCGTCGGGTCCACACCGGCGTACATAAGCTCCGATTGCGGCATTGTCGCCTCCTCTTGGAGAATATGTAGTTTTCCAGCCTGGAGCATGATTTCCTATATAATACTCAAACATCTTTGGTTTACCGAGTCCGGGACTTCTAATATCCAGTTCAATTCCCCAGGCAATATCTTCAGGATGCTTCATTGTCTTCAGGCCCACAAGGGAAGCTATTTTTGAATTTATACCGTCGGAAATAATAACCAGTTTTGAGGTAAATACTCCGGCAGATGTGTTAACAGTAAATTTATCTCCTTCCTTCTGGATATCCTGCACTTTCACTCCTGTTCGAAGATCTACGCCGGTTTTCATTACTTTCTCTGCATAAAACCTGTCGAAAGCCGTTTTATCAATAGCGTATCCGGGAGCTTCAACCTCAACTGTTCTTCCTGATGGGGAAATAATCTTCATGCCTTTAAGATAATGCACAACATAAGACGGATCTGCCTTTTCTCCGCATTTATCTAACATCCCTTTGAAAAAAGAATTTGCAGGATGGGGAGGAGATCCTATCTTTTCTTTTTTTTCTAGTATAAGGACCGCTGCTCCTTTCTCACAGGCGTTCCTTGCAGCCATCAGCCCTGCAGGAGATGCCCCTATTACAATAATATCCGCATCCATTTTTCTCTACCTGTTTTACCAGAGAATGGAGGTATAACTCCCTACATAAATGCATAGTATTACGTCAAAAATCATTGATCCGAACATAATCGCTCTGTAGTTTGAACCGTTAAGAAAGAGTTTGCCACCTCTATCAGGAGTAGGATGCTTGATGAAATCAAGGCACTGAGTAAGCATCCAGAGTCCTGAAGTAAGGGCTCCTGCAAAGTATACAGGTCCAAGATGGGCCGACCAACCTATGATTAGTGAAGCGATAACTCCGACAATCCACCAGAACGTAACGAATCTGGCAGTAAAGGGGATTCCAAAAGTTACTGGCATCGTTGGAGCGCCTTTCAGTCTGTCCCCTTCCACATCTCTGGAAACTCCTCCAAGGGTAAAAGCCCAGTCCGTAACGCATATCATTAGCCCGAAGCAAATAGCCGGCAAAGGGAGAATTACTCCGTCACTGCCTTTCAGTAGACCTGCAGGGTCAAAGGCAAGCCAGACACCCACAGGTACAAGTCCATAGGAAACACCTACTGGCAAAAAACTGAGGAAAGTATTCCTTTTTGCAAAGATTGAATATATTGTGATAACTGCAGCTGCAATAATGAGGGTTGCGAGAGACTCAGGGTTCAGGTAAGTCGCTGCTGCCCCCGCAACTACTAATAAAAATACAGTATAAATAAGCGCAGAATTCTTTGACACTTTAGAGGAGGGCAAGGGACGGCCAGGCAGGTTGATCGTATCGATATCAATATCACAGCAGTCATTGAAAACGTATGAACTCGTAATGGCTGCAAAGCCACCTATTACCGCGATCAGGAAGGGAAGGAGCTCAGGAAGTCCTCCGGTAGCCAGGTATGAAGCAAGGATTGCACTTGAGGCAGGTAGGGTAAGGTCCATGTAGTAGAGTTCGGGTCTCAACAGCCGCAGATAAGGACTCAGTTCACCGATTCTTGCTGTAAGGGACAATAATTTCACCTATATTTCTAGTTTGTACGAAAGCTCTGTATGATCTGAAAGTTTCTGTATGATCTGAAAGTTTCTGTATAAGCTGAAAGTCTCTGTATGGGCTTGAAAGTCCTATATTCACTTTATAACTCAGCTCTTTCCCTGTTTAGAGGGTTCTTTGCAGGTAATTTATAAATGTTTGCACTTCAAAAAAGTTTCCTTTTTATCTCTTTTAAGGCAAGTTTTGATTCTTTAAGTATGAAAAACTTACAAAATCTAAAGTGCTGTATAATCTGAAGTGCTATATAATCTGAAGTGCTATTAATTATCTCCCTGAAATTTATTCTTTTTTCCAGTCTTCCCTGTATACCAGTTTTGCTCTTTTGCTTATTTCTTCAATTAAAGGATGTCTGAACTCCTTTTCGCAGATAAAAGTAAATTCGGCTTCTGGGTTTAAGTCGATCAGTTTAAGAGTGTTTGAAAGAGCTGTATTGAGTGATTCGTAATCCGGAAGTTTCGGGACTTCAGCATTGAAAGGATACACTTCTTCCATTTCAATTGGAAATGCTCCAAAAGGCGCTTTGAAAGTAAGGATCTGGTCGTAATCTTTCTCTCCTTTTATCGGACTTGCTCTAATAATTACCGAACCTTGAAGGCTAAATCTATTAAGTCGTTTCCCAAAACGCAGGACCTCAGGGCGGAAAGAGGACTCGGGCCCGCAGTAGAAGAAAGTACCTTTTGTAGCCGGATCAAGCTGCTCAAGCCAGGAAGAATAAGTATAAAGCTTTTTTAACCCGTCCAAAAGTTTAGGGTGAGAACGGCAGCGCTGCTCTACAAGTTCAAGCAGTTTTCCGTCCTTTATGCATTGTTTGATAAGCCGGATTTCGGCAAAAGTTGCATAAAGGTTATGCCTTCCAAGAAGTTCTTCTCGGTTATTGGCTTTTTTTAGTTCATCTGCAGTGTATTTTGAACAGACAGGACAGGAACAGGGAAGATAATTTAGTTTCTCCACATGGTAAGTCCCGTTTACAGTAATATAACGCCCGTCCTTTGCGTAAAGGGCGTAAGCTGCCGAATCAAAAAGATCACAGCCCATGGCTACCGCAAGGGCAAACATCATTGGGTGGCCTGCCCCAAAAAGATGGACAGGGGCAGCCGGAGAGAGACCTTTTTTAGACGCAGCAATCACGTCAACAAGTTCGGCATAACGGTAGGCCTCCATGAGGGGCACAACTGCTCCGAGGGGATAAACTTCAAAATTAAAGTCTTTCAAGTGGGAAGCAGCTTTTTCCCTCAGCTCAGGATACGTCGAACCCTGAACTGGTCCTGCAAGAAGCTGCTCACTCTGGATAAACTTGCGTGCCGCTTCCAGGCGTTCGGCTGTAATTGCAAGTTCCTCTTCAGCCCGTAGGTAGTGAACATCAGGGGGTGTGGGGATGTCCAGCGGTACAATAATGTCGCTTCCTATCTTTTGCTGGAACCCGAGAATTTCCTCATTCGTAACTTCGACGGAGCCATATACGGAAAGCTGGAAAGAACCTGAATCCGTCATAATTGGTCCGTCAAAACCCAGGAGCTCATGTAGCCCTTTTTCCAGGGCGATACTTCTCAATTCTTCCTTGCGGTAAATAATGTAGGAATTAGTAATCAAGATCTCTGCCCCGAAGTTCCGCATTTCTTTCGGGGGGATAAGCTGGATATTTGGATTAATCACAGGCATAACGGTAGGTGTTTCAACAGTCCCATGGGGAGTCCTGAGCCTTCCTATCCTGCCACCTGCGTCCTTGTCGAGAATTTCAAATATTGCTGACATGCCGGCGTTATAGATGTCTCTCAGATATATCTATCTTTGGGGAATAGTGAGAAGCCAGGGCAATTCCAGTAAATCACCTGAGCTTCCTCATCAATCTTAAATGAAAAGTTGAATCACCAATGTAAGGATTTACGTCCCCCATTTATGTTTTCCATTTATGTTTTCCATTTATGTTTTCCATTTATGTTTCTCATTTATGTTTCCCATTTATGTTTCTCATTTATGTTTCTCTTTATATTTCACCTGATTTTTTCTACTTTTTCTTGTCTTAATCTTCTTTAGCTCGTGGCATGGCAATAATCTCCCGAACCTGAAGGGAGAAAAAATCTCCGCTGTGGGCTGGCCTGAGCACCAGAGCTACGTCTGCACCATGCTTTGTGCCTCCAATTGCTATGATTTCCGTGTTATCGGAAACTGGAATATGGCCTGAATCGGCTGCCATAACTGCAACTTCAATGGCTACTTTGAAGCCTTTTCCGAAGAGAGACCTAAGAGTATCGGAAATAACTTCCAGTCTAGAATAACCTCCAAACTTCTTTGTAATCGAGCGCTCAATTCCGGAAAACATATGTGACTGAGTTGTTATCACGGCTCCGAGTTCTTCAAGCTTCTTTTTATATTCCTCTTCTACTTCCCATTCGCCTTTCTTATTCTGTCCGTACTGGTGGCTTATTCCAATAACCTTTATACCACTGCCTTTTACAGCCTCTGCCATTTTTAGTGCGGTTTTTCCGCTGGTGCTTGCTACCACAATATGGGATATCTGAAGTTCTGCCGCCCTTTTTGCTGTCGCCTCAATAACAGCATCAGTATTTGATTCTCCTACGTTGTCAAAATAGAGAATAGGTTTTTCCATGAGTTTTTCCTCCTGTGTTCTTGTGTTTCTTTTGATTAGCTCACTGTGTTTGGATGTCTCTTTTTATGAACTATTTTACCGTACTCGAATACTTCTTTTTATTTGTCCTGTTCGATTGTTTCTTTTCATAGACTCTTCTACTCTCTACCTATCTGTTACATTTTTTTCCTTTTATATCTTTTATAGAATCATATTTCTATCAAACTCTCCAGCTGAGAGAAGAAATCCAATCTTTTTATAATTTTTTACTAAAGCTACGTTTCCCTATCAGGAGAAAAAATATATATTAAAAAGATTCTCTTTTTATCAAAAATAGGGTTATGGTGGCCGAAGCTCTGGATCAATTGTATTTTCATGTTATGTGTGTTCAGGAAGTAGCGTAGATCCGGGCTGCTGAGAAGCTTGTTTATCTAGGATTAGTTCCGATATAATGATAGGGGTTGTATTTCGCTGAGGTGGTTACTTGTCTAATACAGATTATGACAATAATGACGTGAAGATTATTACTAAACCTGTGCAATCAAAAAATCCTATTTTGATTGAAGGTTTTCCCGGAATCGGGCTTGTGGGGAATATTGCAAGTCAGCATATGATAGAAGAATTGAAAATGGAATACATTGGCTCTATTGAATCCAGGTATTTCCCCTCGATTGCAGTGCTTTACGAGGGACTTATAAATATGCCTGTGAGGATTTATGAAAATGTGGAACATAATTTGGTTGTTGTAATTTCCGATATTCCTATCAGTCACACTGTTTCCTACGATGTTAGCAATGCTCTCGTAGACTGGGCTGAGTCTATTAACGTAAAAGAAATTGCTTCCATTGCAGGAATTGCCATTATGGACGGGGGGCATAAAGTCTTCGGGGCAGCCACCACTCAGGAAATGCTGAACAGAATCAAGGAAAAGGTAGAGGTTTTCCAGATGGGAACTATCTCTGGTATTTCTGGAAGTGTTATGGCTGAATGTTTGCTGCGTGGAATTCCTGCATTTAGCCTGCTTGGTGCTACCAGAACCCAGAATCCTGACCCAAGAGCTGCTTCTGCTGTCATTGATGTTTTAAACGAGCTCTATGAACTTTCAATAAGTACAGTTCGGCTTATAGAGCAGGCTGAACGTATAGAGGTCGAACTCCAGAGGCTTGCTGAAGATGTTCAGACTACGGAGCAGAGAGGAGAAGTAAAGAAGGAGTTCCCAATGTACGGGTGATCCCATGGAGTACATCGCGTTAACAGGAATTGCTGATTCTCTTATCGAGGTCCTGAAGAAACACCATCTCAGGACTCTTGAGATTCGGAGTCCTCACAATTTCGTAGGAGTACTCGGGCTCAATGTAGGAGATAATGTTCTCCTGACATCTACTAGCCTTCAGGATCTCATGGATGGGACTCAGGGTCTCATAGCAAAAGTTGTACAGAAGCAGATTTCGGTTCATTCCATCGTCAGTTCGAACGATTTCTACGTTGAAGAACGAGAAGCTGTGTCAGCTCGCATTCAGCTTCAGTGCAGATGTATGGCAAGGGTAAGGAATGTTATTTCAAGCGAGCTTGGGAAACCAATCCGGGTAGATGCCAGGGAAATTTCCTGCTATGAAGCCAGATAACAATTTTTACTGAACCATTGATTTTAGCAGTTCAGTAACATTCGGTATAAATAGCTAAAAAACGCTATTTTTAAATTTTTTAGATTTTTTTGGTTTTAGAAATCTGACTCTGATTTATTTCCTAAGAGATCTAAATTATTTCCTAAGAGATCTAAATCCCACATTCTGCAGTATTTTTTCGAAAATCAACAATTTTCCTGGTGTTTTTGCAACAGATCTGATTAATTTAGACTATTTGCAGAAAGCTATGAAAATTGATTGATATCATTTTCTGGTCTATAAATACACTACATGGGTGCTTTTGCCTACTGCGTAAAAAGTCCAATAAATCCACGTTTAGTTAAAAACCGATAGCGAGAAAAATATGAATTTACGAAAATTTACTGCAAAAAGTGGGTAAATATAACTCATTACAACTTGTAAATATTTTTTGTAAATATCCTGAAATTAAAAAAAGATCCGGGAAGTTGGAAACTTCCGGCAATCCCGGATTTATACAAAAATATTACGTTATATCTTTATTACATCATATCTTCAGGCATTTCGCCGCCTGGACCTGCTCCCGGACCTGCTCTGCCTGCACCTGATGAGGCAATTACATCATCGATCCTGAGAATCATGATTGCGGCTTCGGTGGCTGCATTGATTGCCTGGGTCTTGATCCTGAGAGGTTCGACAACGTTATTTTCGAACATGTCCTCGATCTTGCCGGTATAAACATTGAGTCCTGCACGCTTGTTGCCTTTCTCGTGCTGGGAGCGCATTTCCACAAGCATGTCGATCGGGTCAAGCCCTGCATTTTCTGCAAGGGTGCTGGGAATAATCTCAAGGGACTCGGCGAATTTCGTTACAGCAAGCTGCTCCCTGCCTTTAAGGGTTGCTGCGTATTCCTTGAGCCTGAGGGACAGCTCAATTTCGGGTGAACCTCCGCCTACGACAATTTTCTGGTCTTCGAGAGCAACGCCCACCACTCTGAGAGCGTCTTCGAGGGCTCTCTCAATTCCTTCTACCACATGCTCGGTTCCGCCGCGAAGGAGAATTGAGGTTGTCTTGCTGTCCTTACAGCCTGTAACGAAGGTCATTCTGGAACCGGTAACGTCCTTTTCTTCCACGAGACCGGCATAGCCAAGGTCGGATTCCTCAATCTCGTCGAGGCTGGTGATGATTTTTGCACCGGTTGCACGGGAAAGTTTATCCATATCACTCTTCTTTACCCTGCGCATGCCAAAGATTCCTGCTTTTGTCAGGTAATACTGGGCAAGGTCATCAATTCCCTTCTGGCAGAAGACAACGTTTGCGCCTGTACTGATTACCTTGTCCACAATTTCCCTGAGCATTGCTTCTTCCTGGTCTAAAAAGAGCTGCATCTGGTCAGGAGTGGTGATCTTTATTTCGGCTTTGGTCTCAGTCTTCTTGAGTTCTATGGGCACGCTTAAGAGCAGGACTTTTGCATTCTCTACTACTTCAGGCATGGCTGGATGGACACGTTCTTTGTCAACAAGTACACCCTCAACGATCTCGGAATCCTTGATACTTCCGCCGGCCCTCTTCTCTACCTTGATGTCCTCGATGTCCACAGTGATTTTTCCATCTTCGCTTTTCTCAGCAACCGACTTAACGGCCTCGACTGCAAGCCTGGAAAGATGCTCCTTGTTAGCCTCTGCGCCTTTCCCTGTTATGGCTGTGGATGCGAGTTTTTCGAGAGTTTCGGTATCTTCGGGAGATGCACTGATAGTGATTGTATCTAGAATCTTTGTAGCCTGATCTGCTGCAAGCCTGTAGCCGCTTGCAATTACTGTTGGGTGGACTCCGCTTTCAAGCAGGTCCTCTGCCTTTGTCAGGAATTCCCCTGCAAGTACGGCTGCGGTGGTGGTTCCGTCTCCAACTTCGGCATCCTGGGTCTTGGCTACTTCTACGATCATCTTTGCACCTGGGTGCTCGATGTCCATTTCTTTGAGGATTGTTGCTCCGTCGTTGGTGATAACAACATCACCCATGGAGTCTACAAGCATCTTGTCCATACCCTTGGGCCCAAGAGTAGTCCTTACCGCTTCAGCAACCGCCTTTGCGGCCATAATATTGTTATGCTGAGCATCGGAACCATGGGTCCTCTTGCTGCCTTCTCTTAAAATAAAGATCGGTTGTGCTGCCAAGCTTTAATCTCCTTTTGATGATATGAATTTTTATGAACTTTTATTAATTGTATTCCTGAGCACGTTACCTTTGTGCGTATTTTCCTATTCTTAATGCAAGCACTTCTATATAAGAATTTCTCTGGAACACAGGGTCTAAATTTAAAAAAAAGAGGCTTCTGGATCTTTTAATGGCTTTTTTGGGTTATTCTTCTCGGTGTATAAAGAGCCTATCCGAAAATCAATAATCGAATATTGTAATATTTACAAGAAAGTTAGTTTACAAGAAAGTTAGTTTACAAGAAAGTTAGTTTACAAGAAAGTTAGTTTCAAAAATTCCAATGACTTGTATTTTAGATCAAAAGCAGATTTTATTCATGAGCTAATCCCAAAATTCAAAATTGCCTCTCTGAATATCAAATTTGGAATAATCAGTTGAGCTTAGGATCACGAAAACAATTCTAAAAAATCTACCGATTTGAGAATAAAATTGGTTTTGGGATAGCCTCCATATCTACTAATCTTGTTTTCTCTATTCTCAGATATTTGTCCAGATAGATGTTGTTTTTATATGCATCTCTGAAAAGTAGAAGATTTGTTGGAAAAAATACTATTTAGTGAGTAAATATATGCTAATATTTGACTGAATAACATCGGCATTTAATTTATATCGGTTTCTTATTTATATTTCTATAGATATTATATTAGATAAATACAATTTTCTTGTTGATACAATTTGAAATCACTTTCATTGACACACAAAGTGACTAAGAATCAAACAGATGTAAATTGTATCAAATTGATCCAAATGTTGAAAGTGAATAAATTCCACAGAAAACAAAACCAAAATAAGGGGGAGAAATCAAATGCAGGAAAGTGCTACTGAAGTACATAATGCGATTCAGAAAACTTTACAAGCTTTTCAAGAGATGAAATATCCTGTAACGAAGATGCAACTTATTGAGAAAGCTAAAAGTCTTAACGCCCGTAGCGAAGTAATACAAGCTATTGAAAACATTCCAGACAAGGAATACCACAGCTCTTCGGATGTCCTCCAGGAATTCAAAGGTATTCAGAATGTTATGCAAGCTTTCAGAGATGTGAAGTTCCCTGCAACAAAGAATCAACTTATAGAGGAAGCTAAAAAACTTAATGCTCGTAGTGAAGTGATAAACACTCTTGAGGCTTGTTCAGACCGGCAATACACAAATTTTTCCGATGTCATTAAGGAATGTAAAGGTAAAATTGGATTGGCAAAGCCGCGGTAAATACAATACCTTAATTTATGGATGAGCTCATCAAGGTAGTTCAAGCCAGATTGAGAAGTCTATGAGTTCATCCAAAACTAATTTTATTTCCAACTGGCTGGTCTGGGAATAAGAAGTGCTTGTGAAAATATTCTGGCTTACATAAAAAAACAATCTGTCGGTAGCTTCCACAAAGTAAAATCTTAAAAAATTGATTGAAGGGATTCTGAAGTTCTTCCTTCGTGTTTTTCTTCACAGATTTTGTGCAGACCCTTCAATGCGTTTTTATATACTCAATTATCCATGGAGTCAGCAGAGGGATAAGTTCTGGAAGCATATTAGGCTCAGTTTTTCGGCTCTTCGTTGCTTTGTGCCTAGATTCGGCAGGTCGACATTTCATTTTTGATCATTTTTGTTGATGGCGATTTTAAAATAATGATCCCTTATTATGTACAGTTGTGAGGTTTACATATGATCCAAACATAATCTCTCATGTTGTGAGGTTTACATATGATCCAAACATAATCTCTCATACTAAACTTTAATGGAAAAATGATTCAGTATTTGTGTTTATATGTGGCGTGGGAGTTGAGCCACACGTCAACAAGCTTTAAATCTAATGTATATCTATCAAATGTTCAAAAACGATATCAAGAAAAATATTTAAATTTCTTATGTCGACCAGCTGAATCTAGGTTGTGGATATTCTCATAATATTCTCATAAAAACCAATGCGGTCTTGAATTGAGAATTGTCTTATCCATAAAGAATGACGAAAAGCCAGTTTTTCCATAGTCTTTGGCATAAAATACGAATTTCTATGAAGTTTTATTAATTGTATTCCTGAGCACGTTGGCTTTGTGCGTATTTCCCTATTCTTAATGCAGCTTCATGCGTCTTCGGTTAAGTGAGGAATCGTGATAAATTGCGTCAATTTCAACAACATTTGCCAAAAATTTTAATGCGTTATGAGCCGGAACAGGGCATCGATTTTATGTAAATAGACCAAAATTTAAGGACGGCTTCTAATGCAAAATCGATAGCTTTCAGGCAAGAAAATTCCTTAACCAACAACTAATAACTTTTATTTACACTGTAAAACCACGATTAGAAATTGGTTGTTATAGTTTAGGGTACGGGTTTCAAATTTGTTGGGAGTTAAATCTTATCATTCCGAGAATAGTAGTTGAGCTTAAATAGCAAGGTACCAGTTTAGGTAGTGGGTTTTAGATTTTACTCATACATGTGCCCGTATAGGAGTAAATGTAGGAATTGTGGGTGCTTCACTAGATATTTGTGCTGACTGGACCCAAAGAGAAATAACACTGAAAGAAGAAGTTGACTATATCAGACAAAGCAAAACATTTGATGTAGTGTGCTCTTTAAATGGTAAAACTTAGGTTCCGAGCTATCCCAAAACCGATTTTATCCTCAAATTAGTAAAGTTTCAAAACTATTTTCATGATCAGAAAATAGATTGATTATTCGAAATACAGGCTTCAGAGGAGCAATTATATTTTTGGGAGCAGCTCAAAAATTAAGTCGAAGGAACCATCACTTTCCCTTCGACTTTTTCTGCACAATTTGTGCAAAAATGCTTAATGCGTTTTTATGTATTCAATCATGCGTGGAGTCAGCAAGGGAATTATCTCGGGAAGCATATTGGGCATCAAGTTATCCATAGCCTTCGGCATCAGGTCAGGAAGCTGTTCCCTCATGTAATCAGGCATGGGAACTCTCTTTTCTACAGCTTTGAGCATGTCAGGCATAACTTTCGGCATAACCAGCGGCATGAGCCTGGGCATCATAACCGGCATCATGGGTTTCATCATGGCATCCATTCCTGGAACATATTTGACTATTTTCATCATTGCCTGAAGCGGGGCTGGCATCGCGGCCATCATCTGAGGCATGAGTTCAACCATCAGATCAGTCATATTCTCAGGCTGCATAAGGGAGATCATTTTTTCAAATGGAACCCACGATTCTAGAGTATAGGAGGTTGAGTCAGGGATGTTATATCCAAGACTTCTGCCCACAAGAGCTCCCAGGTCCTGAGCCTGGATATTAAGGTTGTTTTCCTGTGCTGCCACGCGGAACTGGAATATACAGCACGGACAAAGTGCTGCAATAATGTCGGCTTTAACATCAAGGGTTTCCTGAAGTCTAATATCTCCCAGTTTGTATGCAACCGGCGGCTCGGCTATAAGGCTCACAACCGAACCGCAGCAGTGAGCTCTTTCCCGGTTGTATTCAAGTTCTCTGAACTTTATTCCTGGTATAGCTTTAAGCAGTTCTCTGGGAGGCTCATATATTTCGCCTCCTGCCCTGCCAAGGTGGCAGGAATCGTGCCAGGCTACCACTTTATCGAGAGGCTGTTTGAACTTTGGCTTGAGGACATCGAGATGGTCAACGAGCACTTCAGAGTAATGCTTTGCCTCAAGCTCATACTCAATTCCCAGCTTTTTCGCCCACTGGGGATAGACCGTATGCCACATCAGCCAGCAGGCAGGGCAGGAAGTGATTATGGTTTTTACACCTTTCTTTTTCATATTTGAGACATTCATTCTCATTATTTTTTCAAAAACATCCCATCTTCCGGCAACAAGCATAGGAATTCCACAGCAGGCTTCCTTGTCTAAAAGACTTGTAAACTCTACTCCTGCATCATCAAGCATGCGGACAGCACCTATAGCTACGTCATTTTCAACAAAGGAGGCTGTACAGCCCGCAAAATAGGCGTATTCAGCTTTATCCTTAATTTTTGCCCTGATATCCTCCGGAATCCATTTATCGCGGTCTTTCCTGTAGTTTGCCCAGATATTCCTCTCTTTAATGAGGCTCGCAGCCATAATCTCAAAAGGAGGGAAGGTCATCTTTTTCTTTTCTTCAACCAGTTTTCCGCGCATGGTCATCCAGGCATGTTCAATTGGCATATCAAGCTCACAGCGAGAGTCACACATCTGGCAGGTAGTACAGCCTAGGAAAGTATTTGTCTGTCTCTGGTCCAGCTTTTCCCGACCTGCCAGGTATTCTTTAATGAAAAACCATTTTCCACGAGGTGACTGTGACTCCCAACCCCTGCCATAGTACTGGTCGCACTCGCTCACACAGTACCCACACTGGGAGCAGGAATAGGCAAGTTCTGCGACTTCTGCTGGGATTTCCTTTTCGTCTTTGAAGGAGACCTTGCCAATTCCTGACATGTTTCCGGCTATCCTGCCAAGAGGTTCAAAGGAAGAACCCATTGATACGGCAGTGTTCAGGAGTCCTTTTCCCTCCAGGGTTTCAGGGTTCATAATTCCGTTAGGATCAATCTCCTTTCTCAGGGACTCGATTTCAGCAAGCCTTTCCCCAAAAACACTTTTTTTCTTTGAAGCGAAGAAAAGCCCTGAGGAATAAGCCCTTCCGCCGTTTTCTTCTGCAATTTTCAAAATACTCAGGGAAAGAGCAAAGGCTGTATTAAAGAGCAAGGAGCGCTCCGAGTGGCGCATAAAACAGAGGAGAACCACATACCCGTCATTTATAACCATGCCTTCGGTAAGCACAGGCAATTTTATTTTCTTCCCGATTTCTTCAAAAGTTTTGTCCATTTTCTCAAGTGGTACCAGGATTTCCGCAGGGATAAACGAAGGACCTAGCCTCTTTACTTTCATGGACTTAAACCATTCATCTGTCTCGTATTTTGCAATTTCTTCCGGGAGAATTTTTCCACCTGCATTTTCGATTGCTTCTTTCAGGCCTGAGACGTCCCTGGAAGCAGGGTACATAAAAGTTGAGACGTAAGAGACTGGTAGTACGGGCCTGTTTTTATCCACAACTTCCCCGTAGTGGAGTTTTCTAGGCGCTTTATTCTTCATATCCGCCCATTCGGGGTTCAGGAAAGAAATCGACCAGAGAGGAATATTCTTTCTTCTTATATTTTCTACCGTTTTTTTCAGGGATGAAGCGCTCGGAAAACTGGCAGAAACAGCTTTTCTTTCTTCGAACTTCTGGACTTTCAGGGTTATCTCGGTAACGATGCCTATTGTTCCCATTGTTCCGATTAACTTTTTCAGTTCAGTGCCTGAAAACTCCCGGATCTCCCCTGTGGGAAGCACAACTCTGGCCTTTTCCATGCTCTCGTAGCCCCAGCCAAACTCATAACTTCCGTAACCAGCTCCGCTCTGGGCCAGCCAGCCCCCAACTGTCGAAGAAGGAGCACTTGAAGGAATTGCTCTTACCGAAAGCCCGTTTTCCTTTAGTTTCCTCTCTAACCTTTCCCAGATCATACCGCTCTGAACAACCACTGTCTGCCCTTCGGGATTGATACTTATGATCTTATTCAGCGGTGTAACATCGGCAACTATTCCTCCCTTTGTCGGGATTACTCCTCCGTACCCCGAAGAGGCTCCTGCACGGGGTACAACCGGAATCTTGTGATTGTTTGCAAACTTAAGGAGCTTTACTGCGTCTTCCTCGGTCCGAATTTTTACGACAGCTGCAGGGTCGGTATTTCCAATTACTTTTTTTACAAGTGGAGGTAAAGCTCCCATATCGTGGTTGTAGTAGTGACGTTCCCGTTTGTCAAGATTGATATATTCCCCAAAGAGTTCGGAGATTTCTTTTTTCTGGATTTCCGAAAGTTCCGGTACACGGCTTATCATGTTTTTTCTCCTTTTTCTCTCCTGATTTAACTAATTTGTAGATACTTTCCAGTATGCACATCTTGTCATACAAAGTCAAATTTTGGAAGTGCTTTCCGGCTCCCCTGTATTTTACTATATAAGTGATGAATAATAATACTTCTTATGTTGGGCCAAATCCATTCCGTTTTTTATCATACAGATAAGTAATAACGATAAGTGATAGAAATTACTAGACAGTACAAGTTACTAGACAATACAAGTTAATAGACAACATAAGTTAATAGACAACATAAGTTAATAGACAACATAAGTTAATAGACAACGTAAGTTAACGATAATAAAAATTCAAAATTTTAGGGCATCTTTAGGACAGACATCCACACAGCGCCCACATTTGATACAATCAGGTTTTGCATCGTCCTGACGGATTTTGAGCTGCATCGGACAGATTTTTTCACATTTCTTGCAATTAATACATTTTTCCTTATTTAGTTTAAGAGGATACTTTTTACCACCAAGCAGGCGTTGAGCTGTTCCCATAGGACAGAAGGAACACCAGGTTCTCGGGCTCAGATAACTGCCCAGAAGGGTTGCGATTGCAGTTGTAACCAGGCACATGGTTACAAAAATCATGCCGATTTTCTCAAAGGTGTTGAGGCCTCCGATGGTGCTTACTATCCTGTATCCCATAAATCCCATTAACATGAAAAATATCGGTATACGAATCCACAGGGAGCGCAGAGTGGCAGGTATCTCGCTTTTCCTTGATATTTTGCTGACCCAGAAATCAACAAAGCTTCCCCTGGGACAGAGATTTCCACAGAACCACCGACCTTTGAAAGGACTGGTTAAGAATATTGCTGCAAAAACCAGCAGCATGAAGTACCCAAGTACAGGGTACCAGAGCCCTCCTATGGAAACGATAAGAACTATAACTCCCAGGTAAGGTGTTATTTTGAGCAAAGTGGATCAACCTCCATTTTCCCATTTGTCAAGTTCCTGTCCAAGCCGGTCAGCCCAGGAGTTCACCACACTCATTATGATATTTTTTATTTTAGCCCTTGAGTTGACCTTATACTTGAAAACATAGCCGCCTCCGTCCAGGTTCTGCTGCGACCTTTGCAGAATTTCTTTTTCATGCAGTTTTTTGACGGAACGCTGGATTGTTGAAATATCCAGCTTCAAGATTTTTGAAAGATAATCAGTGTCAACCCATTGTTCTTTTTCATTCAAAAAGTACTTCATAACCTTAAGGTCAGCCTTTGTAAGATTAAGGGCACACTTGATCACATCTTCAATTTTAAACTCTTTACAGGCAAAGTCTATCATTCCAATCCCTCTAAAGCATTACAGTACTGTAATATTATTGCCGCAGTATATATACAATGCCAAGTACTGTACTCACCTGTTAAAAATAGGAAGTACTGCTCTTTTAATGGTGTTTTTAACTTTACAGCCTGGCAGAAAAACTAAAAGCATTCTGCAAAGAGACTAAAAAGTGTCCCTGCCTTGTTTTGTTGAGTGGTTTTCTCCACCCCAACTGAACCGTTTTTTACTCCCCCTATAATCAGAATAAGATTTTGTTACTGGATCGTAGATCTGAACTGCCGGATCGGTTGAAGTGCTTTGGTCATCTGCAGAATACTGAATCTGACCGCCGGCTCCAAACCCTGAACCCTCTTTGCCGCTCCCTCCCTCACTAGCGTTTATGACCTCTAGAGGGAACGCCTCACCCTCTATTGTGATAGTCATATTACCCCGCTTATACCGTTGTCAGGAATTTATATATAAAACATATCTATAAAAATATATGCATAAATATGTAATAATGATAGAAACCTCAACGGGATGAATGGAAAAACTTAGAATAAAGAGAAAAAAAGAGGTTATTAATTGATTATTTTGATTAATATTATTATTAACTAAAAGATGACACAATTCCATAATCTAGTGATTTCTCTTATTGTTCTTTCCTCAAACCTACAATTTTCTCTGCTAACTACCTCAAAAAGCTGCAATAATCTTGAAAAACAAATTCTTTGGCATTTTTGCCAAAGAATTTGTTTATTCATTAGATATTTTTTTTGAATATTTTATCTAAAATCAATACGCTCCGCTACTTTCTAAAGTGAAACTTTTATCAAAATAGCTTA
>NZ_LMVP01000556.1 GCF_002287235.1 Methanosarcina spelaei | reverse complement strand
TCCCTAAAGTATATGGAATTGATACGGTTTTAAAATATGAAACTCCGGAAGGTGACATTAAGTATACCGACATCCTTCAGGCTCCGGTAGAAGTCAGGGAAGCAGGGTTCTTCGACAAATTTTTTGGATGGATTTAATAATGGATAGTCTTCAGGACTATTCTTTCAATTTGAGTGAACTGATTTAAATGCTAGTTGAGAGTTTTTGTTTAGTTCTTCATTGATTGAAAACACAAGAACTCCAACTTTCATACATTTTAGTTTGATTTTTCATTTTTGCACAACGTATCAAAAAGTATATAAAAATCTAATTTTTTATATATCTTCCTTACCATAAAAAGCAGAATTTATCTTTTTTACTGGTGCAGACCTTTTGTCAAAACTTATGTACTTCTCTGAGCATTCCCTTCAATTTGCCACTGGAATTAGTGCAAAATAAGCCAGGAACAAAATGTTCCAAGATTCCAGGAAAGCAGCTGCAAAAACTAAGATAGAAAGAACTCATGAACCTCTCAAAATGCAGTACTTTTTTTCATAAATAACCGAGTAAAGACAATAATTTGAAATTTTTGGTCGATTGCATGCAGAAAAACTTGAGATTTGATAGACCCGTTTACCAATTCACAATCGTTAATAAGAAATAAAATCAAAATATTTGACTCAAATCTAAATTTCAGGTGTATAAAGTCTTGTTAACCGAAGGATTTTTAAACCGGACTAACCAAGATAATTTGTTTATCACAGATTTGGGCTTATACCGTCGTTTCTGTTCGTTTCATCACCCATTTCCGTGATAAATACCCAGACAGAACAGAATTCTTCTTATTATATTTTACTTCTTTGGTTCAGTTATCAATTTTCAAGTCAGAAAACCCAGTTGTTTTCATTTAAAAATACTAAACACAGTATGTATTAGGTGATAAATGAGTATAAAATCTTTTTATCTTCATTTCCATCAATCATGGTGATAATAATGCTTAATAAAACTGTAGCTCAAAAACTAATTAAAATTGTAGCTCAAAATGGAGTTGGTGACCTTCAGCTGGTTCAGATCTCATTAATGGGTTTTTATCCTGGGTTTATAGTTAATTGGATTAGTAAGTTTGTAGAGTGACCTCAGTAAATAAGTTGATTTTTGAAGTGATTTCTTAGTGATTTTGTAATGATTTTTTAGTGATTTCTTAGTGATTTTTAGTGATTTTTTAGTGATTTCTTAGTGTTTTTTGCATTAAACAGTGTTTAAACCCCAATAATTTTGACTAGGTTCTTCTTAATTCCAAATAAATATCTTTTTATTAAAGAAAGTTCAAAGTCGTTGAACCCTCCCAACAGAAGCATTCCAAATAGATAGACTAACACACCTATTCCTGTTACCTCAAAAATCTTATCGATGTTTGAAATATCGAAGTAAGAAATAAAGAGGTACATAGTCAACGAAGACAAAATGCTTTTTGCAATATCATGAAAATAAAATTCATGTTTAAAATATTTTGAAGACATATGAATACAGAGAACTGCCATAAAGAAATATGAGAGTAGAGTTGAAAGAGCAGCTCCGACAATACCTATTGAAGGTATAAGTAGAAGATTGATCAATACGTTCGAAACTGCCGCAGCAATATTGATATAAGTTTGTGCTTTTGTTTTTTTGACAATTAATAGTGTATTGATAAAAATTTGAACAACTCCTGCCATAAGGCCAGAAAAAGCAATAACAGGAATCACAAGCCAGCCAGATAGAAAGTCTTCAGTTGTAAATATTCCAAGTAAAGGTTTTGCAAGAGCTGAAAGCCCAAAGACTGCAGGAATGGAAATGAAAAGGAAATATCGCAAAGAATAGGACATATATATGATTATTTTGTCAATTTTATTTTCATCATATAATTTTGTAAGTTCTGGGAGAAGAATAAGCTGAAGGGGACTTACAAAAAACTGTGTAAGGCTACCAATGGAACAGGCTGCCGAATACACGCCTACGCTTTTTAAACCGAAAAAGAAAGTAACCAAGTATCTATCACTTGATTCTGTAACCCATCTGATAAGAGCATTAGGGGTCAGTGGTAAAGAAAATTGCAGGTATTCTCTTATATAAATAAATTTAGGGATAACAAATCCAATCTGTGACACGATGGTCAGAAAAGCAATTAAAATAATCACGCTCTGTACCAGTAATGTGGCTGCTATCAAACCAAGAAGCCCGTATCCCATTTTAATAAGAACAAGAGTAAAAAGTAGTTTTCCGAATACCTCAAAAAGGGTAAGGTACGAGAATTTCCGGATCTGTTTAAATACCCTAAAATAATAAAGAGACACAGGCTCGAGCACATTCAAGAGAATCAAAAGTGAGCCTGCTTGAATGAAATAAGCTGCCCCAGAATCCTTAAAACCAAATGTCGCAAGAGGTTCCGCAAACATATATAGCAAAAAAGAGACTAAAAGACCAGACATAGTCACGAAAAAAAGAATGGAGTAGACAGCTTCCCTTATTTTTTTTATCTCTGTTTCAGAAGACAAGAATCTGACAAGAGCCATTGAAAGACCCATAAGTGCAAATGGAGTAATAAGGGACGCAGTGATATTGATCTGAGCCCAAATACCATAATAATATGCTCCAAGGCTTTTTGTGATTATCGGAAGTAGGAAAAAATTACCCAAGCTTGTAAGCACTTGAACCGTGCCTATAAAGCCAACATCTCTTGCAAATTTTTGATATGACATTAATTAACCTTGAAAAGAGTTCTGTTTTTAATATAGATAATGAGTAAACTCACAAAAATAATATTTCAAAAATGCTCCGGACATTTAACCCGGCTTATAGTCAAGATGGTATTTAAACTCTTTTGAACGGCACCTGCGACATAAGAAACTTTTTTATACTCTGTTAGACTAAGTTCATTATTTCCGGAATTCCAAATTTCCAGAATTTCGAATTGGGATACAACTTACAGCTAACAAAAGTGGCACAAAATTCTTTGATCAACCTTTCTTTCTAAGAAAGGTTGGCTTACAGCTAACAAAAGTGGCACAAAATTCTTTGATCAACCTTTCTTTCTAAGAAAGGTTGGCTTACAGCTAACAAAAGTGGCACAAAATTCTTTGATCAACCTTTCTTTCTAAGAAAGGTTGGCTTACAGCTAACAAAAGTGGCACAAAATTCTTTGATCAACCTTTCTTTCTAAGAAAGGTTGGGGGGTAGTTTACGGCAGTTAAATCTATAATGGACTTCTTTGGTCAAGCTTTCTTTTTAAGAAAGGTTGCAGCTAACAAAGCTCAAGGTGTAGTCAATTCTCTTGAAACCGACGAATCCGCAGTTATTTCGCTTCCCTTCAGGCTTACGGTCTCAAGTATCCTTTTTGCTGTGATTTTACTACTCTCCTTCGTTTACCTTTATGATTTTCTGGAAGAAGCAAAGGAAAAAGCAGCTATGGATGAGATTTCAAGGCTTACGGCTGCTGCCGAACAACTTTCCATGCGTGGAGAAGGAAGTGAAGTTTCCCTGGAGCTCAAGCTGTCTGAAAGCGTAAATGCGGATTTCGGGGCTCTTCCTGGTAGGCAAGACAAATGGCCTGAGGATGCGAACGATTACTGTGTTCATACAGGAGAGAAAAGCACTTTCTATTATTCTGATGCCTCTTTCTCAAATCCTGAAATTAATGGGCCTGTGTTCCTTGGTTCAGGAAAACACAGGCTCCTACTCTCAACAAAGCTCGAACCAAAGTCAGGAAGGCTATTCGTGCTTATTTCCGAGAACAAAACTCTAGATAAAATCTAACTCTAAATAAAATCCGATACTCAGGAGAAGATTGCTGTGAGGGATTTTGCTCGTGATGACCTTGCATGGGCCGATTTTTTAATATCGAAATCGGCACTTATTCTTGCAAGTGTTATCTTTTTTGCAGCACTCTGTAATCTCATTGCTGGATTTAAGGAACTCGAAACCAGAGAAAAACTTGATTTTTTGGTTCTGGACTTTAAAACCGCAGTAGATGAAGTAGGTTCAGGCAATTTAGAATCAGGTAGTTACGGATCAGGCAATTCAGAATCAGATAGTTACGTTTCAGATGACTCAGGACCAAGAGATGTAGAATCAGACAATTATCAGGCCAGAGATCAACAGGGATTTCAGAGTGAACTCCAGAGTGGACGTATGGATGCTCTGGATGAATCTCACGAGTCTTTCTATTGTTTCAGTGAACAGGAAATTTTCAGGGATTTACCTTTTACGGAGGATATAAAGGTACGAGTTTCTGGAGAATATGTCTGTCTGGAAGCCGATTTAGGGGAACGTAATTTCAGAGCTGTAAAACCCTTTGCCTTCAGGGTTCTGCCTCTTAACGAATCTATGCTGCACGAAAAACTCAGTGTAGAGTTTGGAGCTCCAGGCAACGAGGAGACTCCTCTTACAGCCGATTATTCTGAAATTAAGATTTTCCTTCAGGCATTGGGGACCGAAGAAGCAGTCCTGAACCCGGGTGAAAATATCTCATTAAAAAAAGAATTAATTTATGTGAAAGATGAGGAGGAGATCTCTGCTTTTGGATGCGTCCTTGTTTATCAGTAATTCTATGTTTATCAGTAATTCTTTGTTTATCAGCAATTCTTTGTTCATCAGTAATTCTATGTTTATCAGTAATTCTTTGTTTATCAGTAATTCTTTGTTTATCAGTAATTCTTTGTTTATTAGTAATCTACTCAAAGTTCTGCTCAAAAAGAGACTCACAGCCACAATTCGGCTCAAAGATGCCTTAAAATCCGTAAAGAAAACTTGTACGTTAATGTTCAGGGACGATAGCGGAGTACTTGAACCTCATACCGACCTACTCTCCGTAGCCCTTGCAGTGATAGGTTTTATGGTTTTCGCAGTCCTGATGTCACAGACTTATCTTGGATACGAAGACCGTTCTTTTGCTCTTGAAAATTACGAAACCGCATCTCTTCTTGCCGAAAACCTGGCAGATGCTCTTGCTCTGGAAGCGGAAAGTTCAGGCTTGATTTCGGCAGTTTCACTTGACACACTTTCGGGTCCGGACGGAGTTAGTAAAAGAGCGAGGCTTTTTGCAGCTTACTCAGGGAATTATCGGTTCCTGGTTGAAGTCCGGACAGGAGACGGTCAGTGGCACTGGAGAATCACACCGGACAACGTCGGTCCTGAAGCCTTTGCTGACGACCTGGAAAAAGTTGCAGCTTCCGTACCCGTTATTATAGAACTGAATCCTGCAGAATCGATCTCTGGGATGCTTACTGTCGTGATATATAAAACAGAATGGAACTGAAAAAGAAAGTCAATAAATGAAAAAAGCTGAATGAAAGTTGGAAAACCAGAACGGAAATTAGAAAAAGTAAATGGAAGCTAGAAAGCCCGAACGGAAGTTGGAAAATTTTAGAGGAAATTGGAAAAGCTTAAAGGAAGTTAGAAAAGCTCAAAAGAAATTGGAATGAGTATAAAAATGAGAAATATGGCACGAAAATGAGAGAGGTTAT
Source organism: Methanosarcina spelaei (assembly GCF_002287235.1). Lineage (GTDB taxonomy): Archaea > Halobacteriota > Methanosarcinia > Methanosarcinales > Methanosarcinaceae > Methanosarcina > Methanosarcina spelaei. Next base: position 12,490 of record NZ_LMVP01000556.1, on the reverse strand, counting down.
ATGAAAAGTAAGAAAACTGGAGAGCCCATAAAAAGGAGCAGGAAACCAAGACCAGAAGGACAGGAGAAGGTCAGGCATCCAATAATTTCTGAAACTCTCTGGAAATCCCAAAGGGAAAAAGGTAAGTTGATTGCAGAATGCTCAGGTTATTTCACAGTTTTTGATGCCCTTTTTTTACTTGTTTTGATTTCACTTGCAGGTATCCTGCTAATGCCTTCCATGCAAACAGAGAAACAATATTATGCGGCCGAATATGTCACTTCTTCGGAACTTGATGTTTATCTGCTTGAATCATTGGTTTCCTGTAAACTTGAGGACTTCGAATATGAGATTTCTCCTCTTGAAGCTCTTAATATATCAGTACCTGAAAACTCGGTTGTGGAAAATTCTTCTCATACTCTCTTCGGAAAAGAACAGAAACACAGGACTTTTGCTGACCTGGTTGCGGAATATCTTGCCATTTCTCTTGCTATCACAAGTAATGGCTCTTCAGTTTTCCTTAACCCTCTTACTGCAAATTATTCTTCCCGGAATGCAGAAGCTATCTCAGTATATCTGGATCAAAAAATTGCAGGAAGGTTCTCCTACAGGTTTGAGGCTTACTGGCGTCCTGTGGAAGTTTTTCCTGCACAAAGCGAGCTTATTATTGGGGAAGAACCTCCTGCAAATGCAATCCGGCAAAGTACAAAGTTTTCCATGCCCCTTTACGACAGTGCTCCTTCAAAAGCTGCACTGCTTGATCCTGTTAATGACTCTATGCTTGAAACTTCCCTGAACTCCTCAGATGAAGAAGCCAGCAAGATACTCTTCCAGGCTTTTAATGCTTCACTTGACGCAGCAGCTCTGGAAGGCGCAGAGGTAGTTACCGGGCTGCTCCTCCCATCGGATTATTTCGGATCAGGTTTCGGGGAGGAAAATGAGGAATCTTTTCAGACTCTTCTATATGGAATCTCTGAAAATCCTTTAAAGGAAAACTCCGGTGAAGAAATTTTTACGGCATATTTTTCAGATTTAATTAGAACCGGGCTTCTGGACAATTCAAGCGCTTTTCCTGAAAATACATCAACAACCAACCTCTCTTTACTTGAAGACCTGATAACAGAACATATAAAAAGTGAAATTCGGTCCGAACTTGAAACTGAGTTCTCAAGTGAGATTAACGAAACGGTTTATTCCATTCTTGAAGCTGAAGATCTTACGGAAGCCCGAACTCTTCGTGATGCACATATTGAGTCCGTTAACAGGCAGATAAATCCTGGAGGAGCGAGAATAGTTTTGATCTCCTGGAACTCTGCCTCATAAACTTGAATATATGCTTATGGAAAACATGCTTATCACTGAAACATATGATTGTGGAAAAGTGCATTAATGAAACGTTTCAATCTGGAAGAAACCAGATGACTCCTGTCCCGACACAAACTATATATGTTATGGTGCGTTCTCTAGTGATGTTTTTACCGAAAAACTCATGCTTTTCCAGGGATTCCTGAAAAGTCACACAGCAGTTTGCTGTGACGGATTAGAATCTCCCGATCGATGTGTTGGTCCGTTATAATCGGTAAAGATATAACTTCAGCCCGGAAGAGCTCTCTTCAGGGCATCGATCAATTGATATCAGGAGAAATATTATGGCAAAAATGCATACTAAAAGAAAAGGCAAGTCCGCTTCATCCAGGCCCAACAGAACCGAATCGCCTGAGTGGTGCAAGATCAGCGAAGAAGAAGTTACTTCAATTACCCTTGACCTCTGGAAACAGGGTGTATCTACTTCTGAAATAGGAATGACCTTAAGGGACCGTTATGGTGTTCCTGATGCAAAGCTCATCACAGGCAAGAAGATCACAACTATTCTTAAGGAAAACAACGTTGCTATGAACGTTCCCGAAGACCTTACAAATCTGATTGTAAAGGCCCTGAGGCTCAGAAAGCACCTTTCTATTAACAAGAAAGATGTCCACAACAAGCGTGCTCTCAACCTTACTGAATCCAAGATCAGAAGGCTTGTTAAATACTACAAGCAGGAAAAGGTACTCCCAAGAGACTGGTTCTACAAGCCTGAAACTGCAGAAATGATGATTACCAGGTAAAAACCTGGAAATCTTTTTTCTGGTCAAATCTTTTTCTGGTCGGTTCTGCCTCTCGGGCAAACCCACCGCTATTTAAAATCAGCTTTTACTCTTTTCTTTACCTTTTTCTCTGACTACTTTTGAAATTGCTGTTTACTCTTTCTCTCAAGGGAACTCCTTACTTGTGTTGGTTTTTACGGGTTATGTGCGAGTGCTACTTCAGGGCTTCCGGGAACCACACACCTCATACCTGCAATCTCCCCGATAATTACGGGAAGGCCATAAACCTCCTCGATTACTTCAGGTGTAATTACCTCGGCACCACCGCACGCGTGAACTTTCCCTCCCTTCAGGAAAATAAACCGATCTGCATACCTGAGAGCCTGGTTAAGATCGTGCATTGTCATTATGGCTGCAATTCTGTGCTCAAGGACAATCTGCCTGATAATAGCTAGAATCTCAACCTGATTTTTCATATCAAGGCTGCTTGTAGGTTCGTCAAGAAGAAGGACTTTAGGTTCCTGTACGAGTGAACGTGCAATTGCAACCTTCTGGAGTTCCCCTCCGCTCATTTCATCGATATATGCAAGGCGGAGTTTTTCCATGGAAAGTAACTTGAAGATTGAATCAACTATTTGAAGGTCTTTTTCGGTAACATCCCATTTGATATGGGGTCGTCTTCCGAGTAAGACTGCATCAAAAGCTGTCAGTCTCCCGGTTTCTACCCGCTGGGGAACATACCCGACAAGGCGTGCGATCTCCATTGTTCCAAGGTTAAAAAGGTTATTTCCGTCAAGATGAACTGCTCCTCCTTTAGGGCGAAGAATTTTGTTAAGACACTTTAAGAGCGTAGTCTTGCCAACCCCATTGGGCCCAAGGATTGCTACAATTTCTCCTTCCTCGATAGAAAAGGCTACTTTATGGAGAATTTTACGGTTGCGATACAAGAATTCAAGTTCTTCTACTGAGAGAATCATCGTTTATACCCCTTAAGAAGTAAGTATATGAAAACAGGCGCTCCCATGAAAGCAGTAAGGATAGATACGGGAAGCACATACGGTGATATTATAAGCCTTGCAACAGTGTCTGATGCCAGAAGCAGAATTCCACCAAACAGGGCAGAACCGGGTATCAGGAACCGCTGGTCATCCCCTATTACCCTTCTGACCATATGAGGACAGACCAGCCCTACAAACCCTATAACCCCAAGAAATGCAACAAGCACTGCAGAAACAAAGGCTGCGATTACCATGCCTGTTAACCTTATCCTTTCCACATTGACACCGAGTCCTTTTGCAGTTTCATCTCCGGCATCTATAGCATTATAGTTCCAGCAATTGGCAACGAAGTATATAATTGAAAGCAGAACAACGCCTGCCATTATCTTAAGTTCCAGCCAGTTCACTCTTCCTACATCGCCAAAAGTCCAGAAGACTACTGCTGCAAGCTGGGTATCGTCAGCAAAGTACTGGAGGAATGCTGTGCCTGCGGTAAAGATGGAAGAAAGCGCAACTCCTGCAAGTACCATTACCTCGGGGGAAGCACCCCGTATACTCGAGATTAGCAAGATCACTCCTGTTGCAAGGAGACAAAAGAAAAGGGCTACTATTGTTGTCAGATAAGGGTTATTGATTATCACGGCATTTGCAACTGTGGACTGTACTTTCCCTGTGCCAAGAACCACAACGGACACTGCAGCTCCGAAAGCCCCTGCATTTGAGATCCCAAGCGTGAAAGGAGATGCGATAGGGTTACGTAGGATAGACTGCATCGCAACCCCTGCAACCGAGAGTCCGGCTCCTGCGACTATTGCAGCCAGGGCTTGAGGGAGACGGATGTTCCAGATTATTAAATTCCATTTTGTAGAAACACTGTGCCCTGTTATGGTTTGAAGCACTTCGTAAGGCGGTATTGTTACCGCTCCTACCGAAATTGAGTAAATAAGCATAATGAAGAGGAATAGAATCCCCCCCATTATCCAGAAGTATTTTCTGCGTATGTATACAAGATAATCTTCCGGAACTGCTCCTTTGGCGAAATGCACCTGTTAGTACCCTCCATCTTATTACAAAATTTGCTTAAATCCCATGTTACTGTACTCTCCGTTCAGGTCTGAGAACACAGGTTTACCAACAAAGAAAGTGTATATCTCGTTGGCTTTTGCTTCCGGATCGATATCTTTAAACCTGTCCGGATAGAGCACTTTTCCGATAAAATAAGCATTTGCAAGTACGGACTCATAGTTGGTGCTGTAGAAGTTATAAGGGATTACTCCATAGACTTTTTTGTTTTTTACAGCCGAGAGCCCTGCGAGGGACGTATCATTCTTTAGCTCGCCAACTGCACCTTCATTACCAAGCTGGAGGGTTCCAACATCAATGAATATATACTCTGGATCCCAGTCTATGAGTGCCTCCTTAGCAATATCGGCATGATCTGTGCCCATTCCGGCTGCAACATTCTTTGCATTCACCCAGAGGAATGGCGCATAAGCAGGTTCTGTAGAGATTATTCCATGAGCTCCAGACAATCCAACCCCACCGATATAGACAGTTTTTCTTTCGGATTCAGGAATGTCTGCAGTCCTGTTTTCAAGATCCTGCATTGTGGCATTGATGTAATTGATTACTTCCTCTGCTCTTTCCTGTTTGCCTACTACCTTGCCCATTACCCGGAGTGAATTGTACATTTCAGCTTTCTGTGTCTCATTATTCAAAGAACCGTAAGGGAATGAGACCACAGGGACACCGGTTTTGTCCTGAAGAGCATCGGCTTCAGTAGAAGTAGGTGCCGCTGACTGTCCAATCTTACTGGTCTTCAGGATAACCTGGGGGTTAATCTCAATGATTTTTTCAGGGTCATCTTTACCCCTGGCCTCTCCAATAAGGGGATAATTTTTGAGCTGTGGATTCGCATATACATAAGGGCGTCCATCGAGTTCGTTTTCCTTCTGATCCATGCTATCAACCCCTACTACATATTCCTGGGCCTGCAAGTATACGAGGTAGCGCAGGCACCCGGCTCCTGAGCAAACAACCCGTTCTACACTTTCAGGTATAGTGACTTCTCTACCAAACCCGTCCGTGATTGTAAGCTCTCCGGACTCTGCTGCCTTATCGGCGCCTGAAACTCCTGAGGCTTCTGACGGAGATGATCCTTCCTGATTCTTGTCAGATGCGGACTTGTCCGCACATCCTGAAGCTACTACCAGGGCAGCAATGAGAACTCCTATAAAAATAATTTTATATAATTTGTTATTATAATTAAGTTTCATGTTACATCCCTCTATGATCAAAGAGTAAAAGTATTACATAAAATTAACTAAATTATCTTAGTTAATATCCAATCTAATGAATTTTTTAAAAATGATGAACTATTGTGACTTTTAAAGCCAGATAAGAATAAACTTATGGTGTAACCTTAACCGACTTGCCTTTAATTGTTGAAAATGAAAACTTAAGGTAGTGGCTGTTCTTTGGAAGATTAATGCTTTTAAAAGTTAACTCCGTGAAAAATTGATCCTATGAAACTGAAACAAAAAAGGAAGTAAAATTAAAAAAACAAGATAAAAACATAACTAAACTAGAATAAAAATAATAGAAAATAGATAAAAATTACGTGAAGCAATTTTGAGTTCTGGACCTGAAGTAATTTTAACTTATGGAGTTCACTCAAAATTACTTCACGTAATCTTTGGGAATACTAAACTGAGGAACTACTAAATTGGCACAACATACTTTTTATACACTGATTATATCGGAATCGCTTTGAACCCAAGGTTGCCATACTGTCCGTTTATCTCGGAGTATAAAGGTTTACCCAGGAAGAAGGTATAGATTTCGTCGGCTTTTGCTTCCGGATCGATATCTTTAAACCTGTCCGGATAGAGCACTTTTCCGATAAAATAAGCATTTGCAAGTACGGATTCATAGTTGGTGCTGTAGTAGTTGTAGGGAATCACTCCATAGACCTTTTTATTCTTTACAGCCGAGAGCCCTGCGAGGGACGTATCATTCTTTAGCTCGCCAACTGCACCTTCATTACCAAGCTGGAGGGTTCCAACATCAATGAATATATACTCTGGATCCCAGTCTATGAGTGCCTCCTTAGCAATATCGGCATGATCTGTGCCCATTCCGGCTGCAACATTCTTTGCGTTCACCCAGAGGAATGGCGCATAAGCAGGTTCTGTAGAAATTATTCCATGAGCTCCTGCACTGCTCACTCCTCCAACATAAACAGTTTTTCTTTCGGATTCCGGAATGTCAGCAGTCCTGTTTTCAAGGTCTTTCATCGTAGCATTGATATAATTGATTATCTCTTCTGCCCTTTCCTGTTTGTCTACTACCTTACCCATTATCCGGAGTGAACTGTACATTTGAGCTTTCTGCTCTTCATTCTTTAAAGACCCGTAAGGGAACATGACAACAGGAATTCCGGTTTTATTCTGAAGTGCTTCGGCATCAGCACTATTGGTTGCTGTCGGCTGGCCGCTTGCGCCTGTTTTCAGGATGACCTGAGGGTTGATGGCAATTATTTTTTCAGGATCATCCTTGCCTCTGAATTCTCCAATAAGGGGATAATCTTTAAGCTGCGGATTTGCAAGGACATAGGGGCGGCCCTCTACTTCGCTTTTCTCTTTCTCTATGCTGTCAACCCCTACTACGTAGTCCTGAGCCTGCAGGTATACAAGGTAGCGCAGACATCCGGCTCCTGAGCAAACAACCTGTTCTACACTTTCAGGTATGGTAACTTCCCTACCAAATCCGTCCGTAAATGTAAGTTCTCCGGATTCTGCTGCCTTGTCGGCGCCTGAAGCTCCTGAAGCTTCTGATGGAGACGATCCTTCCTGATTCTTGTCAGATGCAGACTTGTCCGCACATCCTGAAGCCACTACCAGGGCAGCAATGAGAACTCCTATAAAAATAATTTTATATAGATTATTACCACAATCAAACTTCATATTACTTTCCTCTATTTTCAGAGAGTAAAAGTATTACATAAAATTAACTAAATTATCTTAATTGTTATTAAATTTCAATAATTATTATAAAAGGATGAACCGTTGTGGCTTTTAAAGCCAGATAAGGATAAAATAACGATGTAATCTGAACCAGCTTGCTTTTAATTAATGAAAAGAAGAACCTATGGTAATTGCTGTTTTCTGGTGGATTGACGTATGTAAACGGTTAACTCCATTAAAAATAATAAGTTAAAACGGAGATAAATTAACTCCACTAAAACTGAGAAGTTAAAACGGAGATAAATTAACTCCATTAACTGAGAAGTTAAAACGGAGATAAAAACAGATAAAGCTGAAACTGATATAGAAATTGTTTTTATTATTTTGTTATTTATTAATTTACGATTTCCAGACTCATATCTATCCATCTTGATCTATGAATAAGGGAGCCCATAGATATGACATCTACCCCTGTTTTTGCATAATTTTCAAGGTTTTCCCGGGAAATTCCTCCAGACGCTTCCACAATAACTGAGTCTCTAAGCCCTTTTCCTTCAAGTATTTTGAGGGTTTCTTGGATAGCGTCGGGCTGCATATTGTCAAGCATTATAATATCGGCTCCCAGTTTTGCAGCAAGCACTGCATTTTCTGCGGATTCGACCTCGACTTCAATTTTCCTGGTGAAGCTAGTTTTTTTTGCAGCCTCAATTGCGGCTTCTATTCCCATCAGTTTAATGTGATTATCTTTGATCATAACAGAGTCCGAGAGATTGAACCTGTGAGTATCTCCTCCACCTGAAGCTACAGCCAGCTTTTCGAACTTCCTTATGCCTGGAGTGGTTTTTCTGGTGCAGGCCACTCTTGTAGTTTCGGAATACCTTCTTACCGTATCCACGCAGGCATGGGTAAAGGTAGCAATCCCGCTAAGGTGTCCGAGGAAGTTCAGAGCCAGTCGCTCTGCCCTGAGAATAGATACTGCTCCCCCATTTAGCCTGAAGATTATTTCCCCTTCTTTGAGGCGATCCCCGTCTTTAAGAGTGGTTTCAGCCTGAATCCCAAGATAGCAAAAAATTGATCCGGCTTCTTTAATCCCTGCAACAGTACAGTTTTCTTTTGTGAAAATAATAGCTTCTGCAGGTCTGTCAGGCACAATAGTGCACGAGACGTCATCGTATCCCAGATCTTCTTCTATAAAGCTTTCAACCTCTTTTACAAGCATAATTTTTACCATGCTATTTTATGTTGCCACAATTTATAAGAGATACGGACATTTTGGGGTTTTCCCTCATTAAAAAAATCTCAATAGTCTCAACAGAAGGCTTTAAAAGAGAGAAAGAAATACAGTACCCTGGTCCTCAGGCTTTTAAAGCCGGGTACTAAAATCTAAAGATCAAGGTTTATTGGTTAGATCGAAATTTATTGGTTAGATCAAGATTTACTGATTAGACCAAGGTTTATTGGTTAAATCAAGATTTACTGATTAGACCAAGGTTTATTGGTTAAATCAAGATTTACTGATTAGACCAAGGTTTATTGATTAGATCAAGGTTTATTGATTAGATCAAGGTTTATTGATTATTTACAGGAGCCTGAAATGCTGAAAATAGGAGTTATTGGTTGCGGATTTATTGGCGGACAGATTTGCAAGGCTATTGATAAAGGAATTATTGATGCAGAGTTGTATGCCCTCTATGACTCTTCTGAGAGTAGAGTCCAGGAACTTACAGCCTCCCTGAAAAAGTATAGTCCGACCTCAATGACAATTGAAGAATTACTGCAAAATGTAGACCTTGTTATAGAATGTGCCTCTCAAAAAGCTGTCAGGTTAATAGTACCGCAAGCTCTTGAAGCTGGATGTAATGTGATGGTTATGAGTGTAGGCGCTCTTGCGGACGAAGAACTCAGAGAAAGGCTCTTCACACTTGCAAAGCAGAATAACTGCAAGCTCTATTTCCCTTCAGGTGCAGTTGCTGGTATTGATGGAATAAACTCAGCCTCAGCAGCGGAAATCTCATCAGTTACCCTTACTACCAGAAAACCACCTATGGGCCTCGCTGGAGCTCCCCATGTTAAAGCTCTGGGAATTAAGCTCGAAACAATCGAAAAAGAAACCCTGCTTTTTGAAGGACCTGCCTCGGAAGCAGTCAAAGCCTTCCCTGCAAATGTCAATGTTGCAGCTACAATAAGCCTGGCAGGCATAGGTTTTGAACGGACGAAAGTAAGAGTAATCGCTGACCCTGCCTTGTCCAGAAACGTACATGAGATAACTGTAGAAGGCGAATTTGGCAAACTTACTACAAGAGTTGAAAATCTCCCCTCCCCGGAAAACCCGAAAACCAGTTATCTTGCCGCCCTTTCTGCAATTTCCACCCTGAAAAAGATCCTGAGTCCGGTCCAGATCGGCACCTGAATAGACAAAGAAGTACTTGAGATTAATATATTGTCCTATATATTGCCCTTTCTCCCAACCGTTGCGCCGGTTGATCACGCCGATAGGGTTTGGGGATAAGGTTCTCAAACTTAAATATTATCAGGGGTTTTTGATCAAACCTTTTTTCAAAAGGTTTGTGGGCAAGCCTTTTTTGAAAAAGCTTGAAGGTAAGCCACTTTTTGAAATGGAGTGTGGAACTCGGACGGCGATTAGGAAAGTTCACAAAAAATATTATTCACAAATGCTATTCACAAATGCTATTCACAAACATTATTTACAAACATTATTCACAAATATTACTCACAAATATTATATAGTGCGGGAGAGTTAAGACGTAAGCTCTCAGAAGTAAACGGCATCGTGCAAAAAGAGCGCGCTGGATGGAATTCCATCATTGCACTCCTTTTTACGTTTACTCGCCTGTTAAAATCTCTTATATAAACTGATTATTTTAAGCTTGATCTTCAATATCAGACCGGATTCTTGTTTCCGGATTTTACTTCAAAAACTTACGGTGGTCCCATGCAGCAAGCAGAGCTAATAGAAAGGATCAAAGAACTCAAAATAAAACGAAATGCAGTTATTCTTGCTCATTACTATTCCCGTCCTGAGGTTCAGGATATTGCAGATTTTGTAGGGGACTCTCTTGGGCTTAGTCAGGAGGCTGTCCGTCAGACTGCTGATATAATCGTCTTTTGTGGCGTCCATTTCATGGGAGAAAGCGCTGCAATTCTCTGTCCTGAAAAAACAGTAATCTTGCCAGAAATCGATGCTACTTGCCCCATGGCAGACATGGTGAACATCGAAGGCCTTAAGAGAGAAAAAGAAAAGCACCCTGATGCTCTGGTAGTCTGTTATGTTAATAGTTCGGCTGCCATCAAGGCTGAGTCTTACATCTGCTGTACGTCTGCAAATGCCGTGGAGGTAGTAAATTCCCTGGAAGCTGATGAAATAATTTTTGTGCCTGACAAAAACCTGGCTGCCTATGTTGAAGCCCGGACTGACAAAAAAATAATTCCCTGGGAGGGGCACTGCCCAACGCACCATCAGATCCTGAGAGAGGATGTCCTGAAAATGAAGGAAAAGCATCCTGAAGCAAAGTTTATTGCACACCCCGAATGCCGCCCCGAGGTTCTGGAGCTTGCAGACCATATAGCAAGCACGCGAGGGATGATAATGTATGCAAAAAACTTTCCTGCAAAAGAGTTCATCATAGGTACGGAATGCGGACTCCTCCACGGGCTACATAAAGCAGCTCCCGAAAAGAAATACTACTGCATTTCAGAATTTGCCTGTTGCCCAAGCATGAAAATGGTTAATCTTGAGAAAATTCTGATGTCTCTTGAAAAACTCCAGCATATAGTCACTGTCCCATATGATGTGAGAATCAGGGCAAAAGAAGCACTTGACCGAATGCTCACGGTAAAAATTCAATGAGCATCCGGCGTTTAAAATCTTGTATCCCACTTTCCGCAGATGTACACAAAAATGCCACTTATTATCTCAATACGGCAATAAGCTAAAAACTTAAAATCGGATTTGATGAGATAATATGGCAAATCGGCAAATAAATTCTACATCTGTGTACATCTGCGGAATGTAGGTTGTATGTGAGATTCACTTAATTTCAATGATGGGAGAAATAGTAAGAAGCAGGTGAGAAATCTCACATACTTCATCTAACGTACGTTTTTCTCAGATCTGTACGTTTTTCTCAGATCTGTACGTATTTCTCAGATCTGTACGTTTTTCTCAGATCTGTACGTTTTTCTCAGATCTTACGTTTTTCTCAGATCTTTTTCTTAAATATGCCATATCCAACAAGAATCATGAAAAGCGGTAAGGAAATTGCCATAAGTATCCTGGCTGTTCCCATTGGATTCTTTATTTTACTGTTTCCATTTCCTGCATTTCCATAAAGAGCTGCTTTTCCTTCGCTTCCAAGATTTCTCAGGGTTTCCTGTATTTTTCCTGCCCCACTGACTTTCATTATATTTTGCCCTGTGTATTCCGTTATTGCGAAGAAGGAATAGCCAGAAGTTTCCGATTTAAAGTAAATATAATTTTCGTCTTCTCCAACTTTTTCCGTGTAAAGAGGCTGCCAATTGCTATCATACCGTTGCAGGACTACCTGAGCCTTACTGAGATTATTATCTTTGATCCATGCCTTTTCAACCTTGAACTCTACAAATCCACTTTTAATGGAAGTAGGAAGCCCTGCTCCACGATCTCCTACCCAGATATTCACATATTTATATACTGTACCTTCAGGAGAAGTTGGGACAAGAGTGGATCTGTTTTTAAGTTCTTCTACAACTGTTGTTGTTTTTCGGAATGTTTTCTTCGGATCAAATTCAATATTTACAATACATGTGGCATTTTTTGTAAAATCGAACTGGATAGGATAATCACTCACGATACTCCTGGTGGAAAGCTCCTTAACAGCAATATTGGTTGCAGGCTCGCTGGAAACAAGATTCATACCTGAATCGTCAGAAGAATTTGAATCCTCATTTCCAGCATCGGAACTGCTATTATCTGCACTTTCAGTATCCGAACTTGTGTTACCTGAACTTTTGGTGTCTGAACTCGTGTTATCTGAATTATGAGTATCAGAGTTTCCGCTGTTTAAGCTTACGATATTTGAGTTTTTAGTGCCTGAATCTCCAGTATCCGTACTTGTACCTGAACTTACGGTGTCTGAGTTTCCAGTATCCGATTTTTTGTTGTCTGAACTTCCGCTGCCTGAGTCTGAATCTTCTTTACCAGAATTTCCGTCATCCGAATCAGTAGAGGAACTTTTATCATCCGGATTAGTATCTGAACTCCCACCGTCTAAACTGGAGTCTGAATTCCCATTATCCGGATTAGTACCTGAATTGCCATCGTCTAAGCTGGAATCCGAATTCCCATTATCCGGGCTCGTGCTAGTGCCTGAGTTATCATCACTAGAACCGGGATCTGTATTTTTATCATTTGAGCCAGAATCTGAACTACCATCACTTGAGCCAGAATCTGAACTACCATCAC
>NZ_LMVP01000555.1 GCF_002287235.1 Methanosarcina spelaei | reverse complement strand
GGCGCGGACATACCCCGTTGCTTGCAGCGGGGTGCGCCAGCGCAACTTTGATTTCAGTTGAATACCTCGCAGCTTGCTGCGGAGTGCGCCAGCACAACTTTGAGCTTCAACTGAATAATTTTCGTTATTTGTTTTTCCTTTTGGCTATTGGATATATAATTAACAGAAAATTATAAAAATAATTTATATAAAAACAAACAATTATGCAATATAGCAGGTTATTTAATATAATGTCTCTAGCTGATGGTGTAAAATTATCTTTAGTAGCTGCAACCTGCACATTAGTACTCGTTATTATACCCGAAAACATATTTCATATTGAGCTTGATTTTGCATCTAAATATTCACCTATATGGATTTTTATATTTTATCTGTTTTTGAAGGATGAAACAAAAAATAATATTTTACCATGGTACTTTTTAATGATTTACACAACTGCTGGAATTTTAATCCTTGAAGCAATCAATTCTTTCAATAGTACGATATAATCACTAATGGCGCTGTATAATTAATTATCATGTTATCAACCTTTTTACCTCCCGAGTTCTGTCACCCGAGTCCCGTCTCGGGAGGACGGTGCCCTTTTCGCTCACTCCGTTCGCTCAAGAGGGCTGAGTTATAGGCTAGATAAATTGATTTTTAACTCACTCAGGAAGGCAAATTTACCAAAATTTCATTTCGGAACACCTAGTTAGCGTGATCACAAGCCTTTTCAAAAAAGGCTTGACCGAAAATCACTGCTAAATCTAAAACGTCGCAACGGCGTGATCAACCGGCGCAACGGTTGCGGCCCAAAGGTTGTGTAATAACACTTTTACTCAGAGGGCGAATTCATCCTAATTTTGCGTGTGAAGTCTTCAATTTAAGTTCTAAAATTGTCATGCATAAATTTACAGAAATTTTACGGGAATAAATTAAAAAATTTCAATATTATAGTGTCGTATAATTTAACAAAGTAATTTCTCTCTGAATTGCTGCTCTTCTCTCTGCCGATTCCAACAACTTTAAAAGTAATGCCTATAATCAAAATGTCAATTTTAACGACGACAAATTTGGGTTTGTAATTCCTGATTTGTTCCTTATAAGGCCGGGTTGTTTTCCGGGCTTTTAACTTTAGAAGCTTTACGAGAGATTAAAATGGAACTTGACGAAGTCATAATCACACGGGCAATTTTTGATGAGTACTCTAAGACCTTTCTTGACTACACGGAAGTTGATGTGGCACTTATAGGAGGAGGTCCTGCAAACCTGGTAGCTGCAAAGTATCTTGCAGAGGCAGGGGCAAAGGTTGCCATTTACGAACAAAAGTTATCGCTCGGGGGCGGCATGTGGGCTGGAGGCATGATGTTCCCACGTATCGTTGTACAGAAAGAGGCCTGCCGCATCCTTGATGATTTCGGGATCAGGTATAAAGAATACCAGCCCGGGTACTATGTGGCAAATTCTGTAGAGTCTGTCGGGAAACTTATTGCTGGTGCGACTTCAGCTGGGGCTGAGGTTTTCAACCTTGTGAGCTTTGAGGACGTTATGATTCGAGAAAACGATAAGGTTACCGGAATCGTTATAAACTGGGGACCCGTCACGGCACAGCGATTGCATGTCGACCCTCTCATGATCCGTACAAAATTCGTAATTGACGGGACAGGGCATGAAGCTGTTGTCTGCAATACAATTCTCAGGAAAATTCCCAATGCAAAAATCGGAAACCTCGGAAAGCTTGGAGAAAAACCGATGTGGTCAGAGGTTGGCGAGCGCCTGGCTGTTGATGCAACCAGGGAAATTTATCCGGGCCTGATAGTTGCGGGTATGGCTGCAAATGCCGCAACCTGCTCCCCAAGAATGGGCCCGGTTTTCGGAGGCATGCTTCTCTCGGGAGAAAAGGCTGCAAAGCTTGCCCTTGAAAAGCTTAAAGAACTCTGATATCGATCCAGAAAGAACTTTTAGCCGAATTTGTGCGTATTGAGAGCCGGAAAGCAGAAGCTTTTCTTTTCCTGAGAAGAGTCTCCTGCTCTTTTCGGCAAAAACTTTATATAAAAAAACTCCTTCTATAGCTTGCTTCAATCTGAAGTGCCAAACCCCTGTGGCCGGGGTAGGGTAGAGGTCCATCCTGTGGCCCTGTGGAGGCTACGACCCGAGTTCGATTCTCGGTCCCGGCCCTAATTATTTTTTGAATTTTTATTCTCTTATATATTAACTAGTATTTTTGTTTCTGTGTATCTATTTTCTTTACCTCTTGCATAGATGCCTTTCACAGCTTCTGACATTTTTACAATGGATTAAGTATCAGGAAAAGCTTGAATTTCATAACCGTACCGACAAAGAAAACAGTGGTGAGAGCGGAAATTTTGGTGTTATCTACAGTTTATCCGTAGTTTACCTATGACTACCTGAACTTACTTGTAATTCACCTGTAACTTATATCTGACTGGACTGTATACTTTTATCAATCAAAGGAAACAAGAATTAACATGAAAGCACTTATTATAGATGGCTATGTGGATGAACCTGCCTGTCTTGGGGTTCCTCCCTACCTTTCTCCTTATCCGCGTTATATAGCAGGCGCTCTTAGAGAACGCGGGCTTTCCGAAAATGACATTCACTACCTGACCATTGACACCCTCCGAGAAAACCCTCCTGGAGCAGGGGAACTTACAGGAAAAGCAGACATTGTTATCATTATAGCAGGTATGACGGTGCCAGGTAAATATCTTCGCGCTTCACCAATTACACTCAGGGAAATCGAGACAATTTTTCGAGTGTCACATGGGTTAAAAGTTATAGGCGGGCCTATAAGGCTTGGTTTCAGTGGGGAAGGCGGAAGGGCTGCAAAAGATGCTGAAGATGGAATAAACTTCTCAGATGCGGTACTTGCCAGAATGGATCTCGAGGCTTTTGTCTATGATCTTTTTAAGGATGATATTATCGGAAGTACTCCTGCTAGGCTCCAAAATCCTGAGACTGTAGAACATCGTTTCAGGACAACAGCCGAAATCGGGCGCTGGGGTCCCAGGGGAGCTTTTTTGATCAGGCAGCACCCTGATTATCCTTACTGCATGTGTGAGCTTGAGACATACAGGGGTTGCGGTAGACAGGTTCATTGTTCTTTCTGCACAGAGCCTTTTTACGGGGCTTCTGACTACCGACTTATTGAGGACGTAATTTTGGAAGTATCCACCCTTTACTCCTACGGAGCCCGCTATTTCAGAATAGGCAGGCAGCCGGACCTTTTTTCCTATCACGGTAAGGACGCTGGAGGGCCTGTTCCAAAACCTGATCCAGATGCTATTGAAAGGCTCTACAGAGGAATCCGAAATTCGGCTCCGGAACTGTCTGTGCTCCATATGGACAATGCAAACCCGATTACGCTTGCAACTTATCCTGAAGAATCTGAACAGATTCTGAAGACTATAATTAAATATCATACAGCAGGGGATGTAGCAGCTTTTGGAATGGAGAGCGCTGACAGGGCAGTAATTGAAGCTAATTCCCTTAAGGCAACCCCTGAAGAAGTCTTTGAAGCAATCAAACTTGTAAATAGACGTGGAGCTGTTCGAGGAGCAAACGGGCTTCCCGAAATCCTTCCGGGGATTAATTTTGTGCATGGATTAATGGGCGAGACCAAGAAAACTTTCCAGCTCAATTACGATTTCCTGAATGAAGTACTCGATTCTGGACTGCTACTTCGCAGAATCAATATCCGTCAGGTCATGGCTTTTCCCGGAACCCCAATTTACGGAAAAGACGAAGCTGCAAGAAAGCATAAGAAGCTCTTTCTGGACTACAAGGTACGGGTAAGGAAGAACATTGACCTTCCAATGTTACGGCGTGTAGTGCCTGAAGGTACTATACTCAGGGATGTAATGTGTGAAATACACGAAAAAGAAATTACTTTCGGGAGGCAGCTTGGTTCATACCCTTTGCTAGTTGGAATTCCCGCTTTTCTGCCTTTGCGGAAAGCTACTGATGTTACTGTCACAGGTCATGGAATGCGTTCGATTACCGGCATACCTTATCCTCTGTATATTAACACCGCTTCTCATAATCTCATTAGAGAGCTTCCAGGGCTTGGCAGGAAATCTGCGGACTCAATAGTTGCCGGAATCCCCTACACTGATAGAGAAGACTTTCTCAGGCGCGTAAGTGACGGAAATAAGTTGCTCCGGTTTATTGAGATTTAATAGTCTTTTAAACTTTAATTACTGATTTGTTATTTGGGCCTGTAGAAAACCTATCTAAATCAGCTATAATGGGCTGAAATAGATAGGTGAAAACATGTCAAAGTTAGTGAGTTCAAATTAATGAAAACCCTTTATTATAGAGGATTTCTAGAGCCGAAAATCTTTTATTTCAAAGTTTCTACAGAGCCGAAAATCCTTTATTACAGAGTTTTTGCAGAGCCGTTATTTGTATACCCAACTATAAGATTATGGAGTCAAGTTACCAGGTTTTTAAAGTTGGATTCATGCTGCATGATGTCAAATAATGGTAACTTAAAGCCTTTAACTTCCACTAGTTCGGGGTTTACGGTGGTCCCTGAAGATTCTTTAAAGATTTTTTTCAAATTCATATTTTTCGATATCTCTAGAGCTTTCTTTAAAACAAACACCTATTTATCCAATCGAGAATTATTTTTACTTAGGATTTCGGAGGGGATTCTTTGAGGGGGATTTTGTTGAGCAAAAGCGCGGAAAATATATATAGAGTAAAAATTGCTCTTCAGCTTAGTTTCATTGTCTGGGTCATGATTGTGATTTTCGTTTTCTATGCTACGTTTGAGGCGACGACCAAAATGTACGGAACTTTTTTGTTGCTATTTACGATAGTTATCTTCACTCCTTTTCTACCGGATGGGAAAGGTTATGATGAAGACAAGTCAGAGTAACTTCAAGGTAAACCGGGTTTTCTCCTGTCAGTATAGCTGTCAGTACAGGTAACTCTCAAAACTTTACCTTTTTACATAAATTCTCGACTATCTCAACCATGGAGATTAAAGTCTTATTATAGCTACGATAATTAAAATAACCTTTATAAGAAGAGGTTTAAACTCAAAGAGCTCTACAAAAGGAGTTAACGGGAAGCAAAGAGTAAGGACTACAATGAGCATAGTAGCTACCAGTAGATATCTTTCGGATTTGCTTCTGAATAAGGATTTCCTGCTCCTTATTACTGTGACTATCATTGACGCCTAAGTAATGAATTTTATAAATTATTATGTTCTTAATTGTCCTATTATGTCCGATGGTAGAAGAAGCGGAGTATACAAGGTCGGATAGTCAAAGACCTAACCTGTATAGTCAAATACCGTCGTAAACTTGCGGGTGAAATTTATGTCCCAACGTTATGGTTCTTCAACCAGCTATTATCAATGATATCCGTGGTTATGGTCCTCTAAGGAAAATCAGTTAATAAATCAGTTAATAAATTAGTTACTAAATCAGTTAATAAATCAGTTAGCAAGATCTGTTAGTCATTAAGATATGTTCCACTGGACTTTCTTTTCTCTCTCATCTCTTAATACGGTTGCCTTCACCTCGATTGCAATAAGCAGTTTTTGAAATCATCTGTAGCTCCTTTCTGTCAGAAGCAAAGTAAACTGCTGATAAGGATGATGGTTATAACGATACACAGTATCGTAGCATTTCTAAGAAAGATAGTCCGGCTGCAAAAGTGAAATAAGAGTAATTAGACTCTTAAATTTGGAAAGTAAAATTGTTAGGACATTTGAACCTTTTTGGTTTGAGGCGGTTGTCACTATACTTTTAAGGTGCTTACTGCTTTCTGAGCTATTCAAGCCTTCGTCAATTTGGAGCCTCTTGAGCTTTTGGTATGGTAACGCTTCAGAACTCAACACTAACCCGGGCTTGTAATAACAGGATCTCTCCTTTGCCTGCCTATCTTTTCTCAGGCCTATTTAACTCCCAGGAGCATAGCCAGTTCTTCCCCTTCCTTTCCAATAGTTGACAGCTCTCTCGCAATTTCCGACTTTTCAAGGTATTTCTCTGTCCTCGTTCCGCCAGGTTCTTCGATCTTGATGGTAATCTCCCCTTCAGTATATCCTTTTTCAAGGCACTCCGTTACCAGTCTTCCATATATGGAAGCAACTAGTTTCAAGCAGTCAAAAATTCTGTTTTCTTCAATTGCGTTTTTCCCGTCAAGTGTGATATTAATAAGCCTTTTCGATCCTACGAATTGGGTGAAAAATCCCTTTAGCTTTGTTATAAACGCACTGACCAAGTCCCTGTTTAATGCAGCAGCGAGTTCTTTATCTTGTGTGATTTCGTAATTTCTATGCATAATTAGGAAAGCTTTCTCATCCGAAGAAATGTTGAACCTGTTTTCCTCATCCTTGTCTTCAAGTACGGCTTCCAGGCTATTTTTCTCAGACTTAATGTTCTTTATATAGAAGTCGGAGACATCTAGTTTCTTTACTTTCTCCTCTCTGGATAAAATCCCGCTCTTAGACCATATAGGCAAAGTCAGGTTTTCCAGGTCTTTTACCTTTAAGGTGTCTTGTGTGAAAGAAAGGTCAAACTCGTACTGCAGGTTGTCAACAAGACCCACCTGTTTCCCCCTCAGTGCTTTATCTTCTATGAAAGCATAACACATATTTTGGGCTCCATAGATGCTGTCTTCAAAAAAGGGACCAAGGACTGAGAGTATCCTTGTATCAAGCTGCTGCATTTCCATTAAGTCCAGTTTGTTCTCCTTGTCGAGTTCGGCAAATTTTTCATTTTTCTTTGTCAATGCCAGACTTGAAGAGGTCTCAAGAATTTTCTCTTTGATCTCAAGAAGTTCAGCTACATCTACTCCGGCTGTGTGGGTTTCAACACAGTCCCTCATTTCCTTATCAAATAGGTCTATTTCCTCAACCCTTTCTTCAAAGGCTGCATACTTTTCTCGATTTTCATTTTTTATTGTAATAGCTGATTTTTCCAGAGGTATAACTTCCTTTGAAATCGCTATAAAAGCCTGCAAATCCTGAATAAAGTCTCTTTGGACTGGAAATTCAGTAGAGTTCTGGAAAGTGTATCGAATTTTAATACCCCCATCCTTTTCGCATAAAAATGTTTTTATTAAGCTATGTATTTTTCACACTTTAAGTTTGTCAGCTTTGATTTTAATAAAAATAATGTTACTTCTTTCGATCAGTGGGTTTCTTTGTTCCCAACTTGAAAAGTTTCTTAAATGTTTTTCAAAACAAAATTTTTTAATCTATAAATCTCTACACCTAAGTCCGATTTTTACATACGTTTCGTGCTTAAAAGTGTGAGTCATGTATAAAAATAAGCCAAAATTTCTAAAAAAAATCAATAATCCTATATAAAATCCAAAGAGTTACTATTAATACACATTAGATTCTTTTTTAGCACTAATTAAATTTAATTATTCTATTCTGTCAGAAAGATTTATATCAGTTATAGTGTAATCTTAGCTATATTATCATCCTAAGATAATATACGAAGATATGTGCCCAGCATTAAAATTTACATCTTACAGTCGGTGGAAATTTAGCTCACTAAAAGTTTTCGCCTTTCGATAGCGGGTACGTGTCTAATGTTTAGGGTTGTCTGTCAACACTGACACAAAAACAGGATTATCAGCTTCCCTGAGCAGCAAGAACAGAAAAGTTAGTACTTGCCGCATCAGGATTAAATGTTACCCCACTTCTACCAAAAACGATTTCGGAGAAGCGTTGGGTTTCTTGTCAACCGAACAAACAAAAAAATCAGTTTAAATATCAATTTAATTATATAGAGGGGGTTGGGTTACCAAATAGGGGTAAAATCTAATTTACAGTAAACAAACAGTATTAATTTATTTAAATTAAAAACCTCTAACTATGCCTATATTAATTTACTGTTTGTCTAAATCGTTTAAATAGCTGGGATCTGCTATATCTTTAACTTAAGAATATTATTAACAAAGATCTATGATGTTTAAACTGGAATAAAAATTGGATATTTGCGGAATCTAGGTGTAAAATATGAAACAAAAATTGATACAATTCAGTGCGATATTCGTTATATTCCTTTTATCAGGGATAGGATACGCATTTGCAGAACCAATACATTTTGATATAGGAAATATGAGTGCTAATGTTACTTACAACGAAACCGGTCCTTTCAGGCCTGGAGACGTTGTAAATATCATGGCCGATTTCAATAACTC
The DNA here is from genome assembly GCF_002287235.1 of Methanosarcina spelaei. GTDB lineage: Archaea > Halobacteriota > Methanosarcinia > Methanosarcinales > Methanosarcinaceae > Methanosarcina > Methanosarcina spelaei. The sequence goes on along the minus strand of NZ_LMVP01000555.1, from coordinate 9,886 downwards.
TGTCGATCACGCCAATATATCATTTACCAATGACTCTGGTTCAGATTTAGGGACTGAGGCGCTGATGACAAAAATAGATGCTGATTCCTTTGGTTTTGATTATGAGATTCCAGAGGCTATACTAAATGACGGTCCTTTGGGTGTAAAGATATCTCCATTTGACGCCAATGGGACTAATATGCTGGGTGCCGATGAATTCCTTTCAGATTCTGATGCATTTGAACTTGATCCTGAAGGCAATTCAAACATTAATGTCACCTACAACAAAACCAATGTTATACCGGGAGATATTGTAAATGTCATTGTCGATTTCAATGAATCGGTTGCTAATGCCAGTATATTGATTACCAACAAAACTGGTTCACCATTAGTTAATGCATTGATGGACCCATTGGATGTCGATGATAACTCCTTTACTTATAATTATGTCATTCCACTGGACATAATAAGAGGTAATCTCAGTGTAGATATAAACGCATCTGATGCAAACGGAGCTATGCTGCTGGATGGTAAACCTTTAGCAGATCCTAACGCATTTGTGTTTGATCCTCACGGTTACTTAGACATCTTTGTCACACATAACGGAACCGGCACTCTCAGGCCTGGAGACGTTATACGTGTCCTCGCGAATTTCAGTATGCCTGTTGATCATGCCAATATATCGATTGGCGATAGTTTGCCCGGAGCTAGTAATGCAAACTTGGTAGGCGCTGATTTCGTGACTGATTATCCGATGACAGAAATAGATGATGACACCTTTGCTTATGACTTTGATATTCCGGAGGATATAAGCGGTCCGCTGGATATAGACATATCTGGCTTTGACGATGATGGTAATCTGCTGGGCGACGAATCTTTCCCTGACGAGTTTAACGTTGGGGACCCGTATATATCGGTAGTTACTCCTAGCTCCGAATTTGCTGCCAAAAAATGTGTCGACTTTAACTTCACTGCATACGACACATACGGTCAGTCTGGAGGTCAACTTACCTACACTTTCTATCTCAATGGCGTTCAGAAGAGTAGCGGGGTCATAACCTCTGGGCAATATAAGCAATTTGAGTATGATTTGAGTGATGGTCTGTACACATGGGAAATTAAAACCAGGGACAGTTATGGAAACACACACACAACTGGATCTCGGTCTCTATATGTGGACACTAAATGTCCCAGTGTAATACTTACTTCCCCTCAAGATTGCTACAAAGAGTTAATAGGTGCTACTGAGTTCAACTTCACTTGTAATGATGCTTTAGCTACTCAATATAGTGATCTTGACCTCTCATACCAGCTGTATATAGATGGGCAACTTGCTGAAAACTTCTCTGGATATTCTTATCCTTGGAATGAGTTTTCCGGGAGTGCAAAATCCGGAGAATCCATAGTTAAGGAACTTGAACTTGATGACGGTGCTCACAACTGGTCGGTTTATGTTGAAGACGGAGCTGGAAACAAAGCTACAAGTGAAGTTCGGGATTTCTATGTTAGCCTTGATGGGTTTGTAGTTAATCTCGAGTCTCCGAGCGGCGGATATGTTCCAGCAAAACCGGCATTTACCTTCACTGTTCAAGGACGGAATGGGGAAGGGGCAGGTCTACCTTTCAACTACAAGCTTCTCATTGACGGCAAGGAAGTAGATGCAAGCTGTAACCAGAAAGATGAGGATCTGGCATGCTGCGATGATGACGAAAACTGCGATCTTGGTGACTTTACTCTCGGTGAAGACAACTATTCAGTAACAGCTTCGGTAAAAGATGGAACGAACAAAAACTGGACAGTAATTATCACCGACTGTACAAGTGGCAGAACTTACCAGCCTGATACGCATTCTTTCTCAGTTGACAGTGTTGCTCCGGCTTGTGTGGCAAACCTGAATGTTGAAGATGCACTTGGTCAAACTTTCTGGCAGTATGTAAATGATTATCCAGGGCTGATGGTTAGCTGGAACGCGAACACTGACAGTGATCTTGCCAATATGCCTTATGAGGTTTATATCAGCTCATCTAAGCCAGGCTGTATTGAGGATATGCAAATGGTAAACACAACCGGATTAGAGACTCACACAGATGGCTCACAGACTCCAAACCAGAAACTTGAAAATTCAAGCGTTACAAGCCTGTGCATTGAGGCAATCGACGGAAAAGACCTCATTTACGGCAAAGACTACTGGGTGGCTGTAATTGCTCGGGACAACGCCAGCAATTATAACTCTAAATTCTCAATGTGTGGACCTGTAAGGACATATGAAGATATGACTCTCACGCTTGAGGATGGCTGGAACCTGAAATCCGTGCCGAAGGCACTTGTAGATGACTGTTCTGAAGATGTCTTTGGCAAGGACAGCACAGTACTCTACTGGGACGGGTCATGCTGGCAATTCCCTGATGACATTGAACCGTGCAAGGGTTACTGGGTCTATACCGCAGAGCCTCTCATGACCAATGTCAAGTTCAAGGGAATGTCATCTAACAGTACCAGTCCTTATGCGCCTTCTTCTCTTGAGCTCTGTGCCGGATGGAACATGATAGGGCATACATCTTCGTATTATGCACCCTGGTCCACAACTCTGTCTTCGCTCAATGATTTTGAGGCTCTAGGAGACTACAAGTTCTCTAACCTCATGACTTATGATCCCGGTGAAGGTTGGGGTGGCATAATTCCTAGCGTTTCAGATCTCATGGGTAACGAAAGTACTATGCAGTATCTGAGTAGTGCTGATCCGAGACCAGTTGGAGCACTTCAGACCGATGTCTGCATGGTTCCAGGACAGGGTTACTGGATCTTCATGAAGGATAAGGGTACATATGCATCCATTGAAAACTCGTACAAACCGGATATTATGTCCGACTACTCGGGTATGGAAGGTGTATAATTTCGAAAACAATTGACTGTTCAGTCTCTTCAGGCTGAATAGTTCTTTTTCTTTTTGTTGTGTTCACATCTAATTGGAGGTCTACAATGAATAACAAATTAAAAAATGGCTTTTTGGGAATATCTGTACTACTGTTGTTTTTCCTGGCTTTCTCCCAGGGTTGTATTGCAGCAGCAGACGTCCCTCCATCCCCCCCGATGCTTCCAATGACAGTAACAGGAGTTACTCTCATTGATGGCAAGCCTGCTCCTGATGGAACTGTTGTTGCAGCTTACCTTAATGGAACAGAGTTTCTCGCAAATACTTCCTCAGGAAATTACTCTCTCTTTATTCCTGGTACAGCTGAAGATGAAGGAAAAATGATTACTTTTAAAGTGGACGGAAAAGATGCTGCAAGCAGTGTTGCCTGGGAATCCGGAGTTATAGTTACCCTTGAGCTACCTGATGGTAAGGCAGTCTATTCCGAGACTGCTAAAAGTAATTCAAATAGCAATTCAAATAGCAATTCAAATAGCAATTCAAATAGCAATTCAAATAGCAATTCAGATAGCAATTCAAACAGTAATTCAAACAATAATTCAAACAATAATTTGAATAGCAATTCAAACAGTAACTCGAATAGTAACTCGAACTTAAAAACGGGTTCAGAATCTTTGACAGATAATAAAGAGCATGGAATTTCCTTAGAGGATTCCGAAGCCGATGCCGTTGAAAGTTCAGTCCCTGAACCGAACATGGTAAATTCAAAAAGTTCAAGCGAAAGTTCTGAGGCTAAAGAGGCAGCAGATTCTTCCAAAAGTTCACTTAAATCAGAAAGTGCTCCAGGTTTCCTTATTGTCTATGCGGTTACAGGCATACTTCTGCTTGTTTTCGGATCAAATTTCGGGAGGGGATCTAGAAGGAATCCCTGAAGGCCTTTTTCGAAAAAAGTCTACATAACTAATGGTAAAATTTCAAGGTGACACGATGACGATCAAGGACAAACATTTAAGAATTTTATTATGCCTGGTTATTCTGGTACTTGGCATGTTCCTTGTTCCGGCCGCATCTGCCAGCAGTTCTTCTACTATTCCTTCTATCCCCAATGCGTTTGAAGGAAATCTGAAAGGAGATGCTGCACATGCGGGTCCCGGACTCGTAATCTCTGCATACATAGATTCAAAGCTTGTTGGCTCTAACACTATTAAAGAGATTGGTGAGTACAAGATAACAGTTAACAGTACCGAGAAAGATAACGGAAAAGCTATAACCTTCAAGCTGGGTGGTATTGAATCCGAACCTGTTTCCGTGGTCTATAAACACGGAAATGTGCCAGTTAAACTTGACCTGACATTCAATGGAGACTTTATACCTCCTGAAATACAAAGTTTATCCGCATCCCCAATATACATCCTGAATGATGGAAAGGACTTCTCGACTGTCACGGCAAAGGTTGTAGATGACTCTGGAATCAAATCAGTGACTCTCAACCTCACCTCCATAGAACATGGCGTGGTTCCATTGAATTTAGGAACTGGAGATCAGTATACCTGTAATATAGTCAGTACTATACCAGGTGAGTTCAAGTTCGAATTCAGGGCTTCTAACCCTTCGGGAAACAGTGTTGTAGATAAGGATAAAATTTCTATAACTATACTAAAAGAAAATCAACTCGCAACAACGTTTGGAGGTTCTGACGGGGTCTTCTCTCCTGAAGAAATTGCGGCTCTTGTACACAATAACAATGTATCCAGCGGAATCAAATATGCAGTTCTGGGTGCGTATTTTGCTGATGGGTGGGATCGGATATGAAACGGCCTGAGTTAAAATTTGTTGTTATACTGCTCCTGGCCCTGGCTTTAGTTACTGTTCCGGCTTCTGCATGCAGTGCAGAAAGGACTTTCTCTTCTATTTCAGTTAGTCCCAATCAGGAGTTCAAGGTAACAGTCAATGTAGCTAACTACGGTGCTGCCGGGCAGGTACTTGAAAAGCTTCCTGCTGGCTTTACACTTGTTAGTTCTACCCTGCCTGAAAGAGCTGTAACTGTAAATGGTAGTGAAGTTTCTTTCCTGCTCATGACAGAAACGAGTTTCAGTTACACCCTGAAATCTCCGGAAACAACCGGTACGTACAAAATTGTAGGACTTTTAAGAGACATCAATAAAACCGAATCTACTATCCTTCCTGCAGACTGTTCCATCATTGTTAGTAATAGTGTCTCCCAAGAAGATGACGACGACGATTCTGGTGGAGGCGGCGGAGGCGGTGGAGGCGGCGGAGGCGGCGCTTCTGCCGAGCCTCAGAGCAATGTCGCGGCCAAAGAACTGTCTAAAAAATCTGTTACCTCTGGGGAGCGCGTAAGGTTCGAGTTCCCACAGGGTGCAACCTGCATAAGGTATGTGGAGTTTGATGCCAAAAAGAGTATGGGAAAAGTCACTACTATTGTCGAAATGCTGAAAGAACAGTCCAAGCTGGTTTCGGGCCTGCCGGAAGGTACGATTTATAAGAACGTGAACATCTGGGTAGGTTCCGGAGGAATTGCAAACTCAAATAATATCGCAAACGCAGTTGTAGGCTTCAGAGTTGAAAAGAACTGGCTTAAGAATTGCGGAGCTGATAATACGTCTGTAACTCTCTGGAACTATAATAACAAAGCCTGGAGCAAACTTGAAACCAAAGGGGTTGGTGGTGACGACACCTATGTCTTCTTTGAGTCCAAGACTCCGGGTTTCGGACCCTTCACAATTGTAGTACCCAGTAAAAGTACGGAACTGAAACCTTCAAAAGAAACAGACACCACTACTCCAACCACAGAAAAAACTGTATCGAACCCTGCAGCTGATGAAGAAAAACCTTCTGGCAAGAGTTCTATCCCGGGTTTTGAATCTGCAGTAGCAATCGGAGTCATTGGTGCTGTGTATCAGATTCTGAGAAGAAGGTAAAAAGTACTCAATTTAAAATAAGTTTTAACTTTAAGCAGCCTTCAAAGCTGCTTATCTTTTTTAATTTTGTTTTAAACAATCTCCTATTTCCTCATATGTCGCAACCGTTGACCCGCAACCGCTGACCCGCAACCGTTGCGCCGGTTGATCACGCCTATAGGGTTTGGGGATAAGTTTTTCAAATCCAAACGTTATCTCGTTTTCGATCAAAGCTTTTCTGAAAAGGTATGTGCTCAAGCATTTTTTAAAAAGGGTTGTGATCACACTGTTACTAGGGATTTTTGATCAAACTTTTTTTAAAAAAGTTTGCGCTCAAGCCTTTTTAAAAAAGGCTTGTGATCACATTTACTAAGTGACCTGATGCAAAATTTGGGTAAATAAGTTTCTGAGTGAGTTAAAAATCAATTTGTCTAGCCTATAACTCAGCCCTCTTGAGCGAACGGAGTGAGCGAAAAGGGCACCGTCCTCCCGAGACGGGACTCGGGTGACGGGACTCGGGTGACAGAATTCGGAAAATACATCAGCCGGGATTCGAACCCGGGTTCGAGCGTTGGCAACGCCCGGTGATGACCGCTACACTACTGATGTTCGAAGTTTACAGGATACCCTGTCGTTTTATACTATATATTTTCTAACTAATTAAGTTGATCCCTGCGGGATCTTCGAGGCATATGTTTTATATCACCTATATTCTAAATGATAAACTTTAGATTCATAGGATATACTCTAGAGTGCATAGATTTACTCACTCTAATTTCTGTTTTAAAAGTACCGCTTGATACTATGTTTTTATTGATTTACATATGTAGTCGTTGATGAAGAAAGCAATATAAATTAATCTACGCTCTTTATTCTCTAAAGCCGATCAGGAAAATTTTTAAACATTGACTTTTATTATATTTATGGTGTTTGGCAGTTGGTCGACCAGGAGAAAATTCACAATCAATGTCTAAGCAATGACCCCAAAGAGCGTATGCATGCACTAGAGGAATTAAAGAATTTCTTCTCTTTCATGCCGGATAAACAACAGGCATGGAATGACTTGCATAGACTGACCAGTGATGAAGACAGTTATGTAAGGGATAGTGCTGTCAAAGCTCTGGATTCTGCATTTTCTGACATATCAGATAAGCAACAGGCATGGAATGACTTACTTAGACTGACCAATGACGAAAAAGATAAACAACAGGCATGGAATGACTTACTTAAACTGATCAATGATAAGGATCATGATGTCAGGTCTAGTGCTGTCAGAACTCTTGATTCTGCATTTTCTGACGTACCAGATAAGCAACAGGCATGGAACGATTTACTTAGACTAATCAATAATAAGGATCATGATGTCAGGTCTAGTGCTTCCAAAGGTCTTGATTTTGCATTTACTCAAGTGCCGGATAAGCAACAGGCATGGAATGATTTATTTAGACTAACTAATGATGAAAACTGGCTAGTGAGGTCTAGTGCTGCCGAAGCTCTTGGTTCTACGTTTTCTCAAGTACCGGATAAACAACAGGCATGGAGTGACATGCATAGACTGATCAACGATGAAAACATTTTCGTGAGGATAAGTGCTACCTTAGCTCTTGAATCTGCGTTTTCTCAGGTGACGGATAAACAACAGGCGTTGAATAGTGTACTTAGACTGACTAATAATAAAGACCATGAAGTTAGGTCCAGTGTTGCATATGCTCTTGGTTCTGCGTTTTCCTATTTTTCAGATAAGCAACAGGTATGGAATGATTTACTTAAACTGACCAATGATCAAAACAGTTCTGTAAGATCCTACTCAAATCATTCTCTTGGAAGAGTTTCGATATTCATGGCTTCCAAGGCTGAGACCGAGGAAAATTACAAAAAAGAATTAGAAAAGGCGATAAAATTTTTCGAAACCGCAGCAAAGGAAGCATCTTGTGATAATCCTGCTCAGTTTTGTCTTCCTTTTTATCGTTCATTCTATACAATAATTTTCAAAAGACAGGACGCTAAAGACGAAGTGAACAAATATCTGGAAGAAGCCAAAGCCGTAATTGAAAACTCCAAGGGCAAGAAACAGCTTTTTGAAGCTGTTCAATACCTTGCAGAAGCATTAAAAGAAGTCCAGAATATAGGAAATCTAGACTTGCCTGGGATGAGAGATGAGCTTAGTTTCTACAGGAAATACTGTGATTACGCTGCAGAACTAATGAGTTGCACCGACGAAAAAGCACCTTTTGCGACAGAAGTTCTGAGAAAAGCTGCCAGTTCCAGTACATAGATTCTTAAATAGACACATAATAAAAAAACAATTACAGTTTATGGCGTAATATATTATTTTAAAGTCGCAAAGTTCTGTAACACGGAAAACGCAGCCGTTCGTAGAGTGATTGTATCTGGATTTACAGCCACGAAAATTGCGGAAATCCGGAAATCACAGAAATTACGGAAAGCATAGAAGAACCACGCCTTTACTACTTATTTCCGTATTTTCCATGCTTTCCGTGACTTTCAAAAAGTTCGTTTCTTACATACTTTAGAATCAATGTAGGTAGTTGGCGTTTCAGTAATTGGAGTTTGCTGTTGAAATTCCATTTTTTGATTACAAACCACAAGATACAGATAAGTGCAGATGGATTATCCACATGCATACATGTTATATATGCAGTTTCGGTTAAAAAGTAAGTTCTACAGAGCCATAATACTATAAGTTTTTATGTCATGAATACAGGTTAAATAGTCAATATGAGCAACAACCTAAAACAGAAATCACTGATTCCTAATAAATATTTAATTTTGATTGCAGGCATTGTTTGGATGTTTGCTGGAACAATGGTAATAGAGACTGGATTGCCATATTTTATAAGTCAAGGAAGATATATTTTTAGTGTTTTTTTAGCTGCTTCGGTATTTTCGGTATTTTATTTTTTCATTTTCTCTAAATTAGTTGAGAAGCACACGACTCGAATAAGTAAAGATAATAGAAAGAAAATGTTTATTATGGAATTTTTTGATAGAAAGTCATACCTGATTATGGTAGTAATGATATTAGGTGGAATTATTATTCGGAAATTTGGTCTTTTGCCAGCTTTTGACATAGGGTTCTTTTATGTTGGGATTGGGTTGGCATTGTTCTCTTGTGGCATGAAGTTCGTATATAAATTTAAGACTTCGTCTTTGTGATTGAACAACCTTGAAGAACTATCTACATAGCCTATTTTAGTCTGTTTAGCCTATTTTAATCTGTTGAAATCAATTTTGGGACTCCTGTTGTTTAACAACTCTATTAATTTCCATATCTAATTATTTCTATATTTTTATTAGTATTCTAGAATCTTGTACAGGTAATCTCTCCAAAACTCTCATTCCATTCCGTTTTTAACCATCTATTAAAAAATCAAAAGTAACTATTCAGGGTATAGTTAGCGGCGCTCCATTGAGCGCCGCGAGAATACCCTCTAAAACAGGTAAACCATTCTTTCTTATTGTTGAAATATATGCTCTAATTCTGCAGAAAGCTTCCGCTCCTCGTGCAGTTCTGAAAGTTCCTGATATTTTCTGCTGTAGCTTCATCATCCTGACATCTCTTTCTGCTTGATTATTCTCAAACGGAACTTTCAAGTCTGTCAGGAATCTCAGAATCTTGTCTTTATGTTCTATAAACCTATCAAGCAGATTCCTTGCTTTGGTTTTTGGATTCTTACCACGTTTTCCTCGTTTTTCAGGATTTAAAGAAGGTGGATTTTCTTCAATTCCTTTCGCGACTACAGCATTGAACCTTTTTTCTAATGCCTTAACTTGTTCAAAATCTAGATTTTTGACCTGCTCTTTACACTCATCAGCATACTTTTTCATTTCAGACAACAGCTCATTCATATCTTTAGCCCATTGCTGTTTATAATTCTCTTCAATTCCAGTAAGTTCTCTCTGGAGATGAACATTGCAAAGAGCATGATCACAATTATAACTGTTGTAAGGTTTCCATCCATCGTGAACTGCTACCCCTTTAAACTCTGGAAGAATTCCCATAGCATCAATAGCTTCGGATCCTCTTTTTGCATGAGTAAAATAACAGGTGTATTTGTCAGTAGAAGCTACATGAAGCCAATGTCTTTTTCCT
>NZ_LMVP01000554.1 GCF_002287235.1 Methanosarcina spelaei | reverse complement strand
ATGCAGGTATACGACGGAGCAAGAAAGAAGCTCGAAGAATTAGGGCTTGTATTCTGAAACAAAAATAGTTTGTTAAAACTGAAATTACTTCTCAAAATAGAAGCCAGTTGAGAAGTCGCTTAATTCTCCGACTGGTCTGGGCTTTTAGTTCAGGCTTTCGGACTTTTTGGATACTTTTGGATACTTTTGGATACTTTTGGATACTTTTGGATACTTTTGGATACTTTTGGATACTTTTGGATACTTTTGGATACTTTTGGATACTTTTGGATACTTTTGGATACTTTTGGATACTTTTGGATACTTTTGGATACTTTTGGATACTTTTTGGATATATTTTGAATACTTCTCAAAGTGTTTTTTACCTTCTTTCAAGGTCACCGTGAATTTTCCTGCGAAATATTCTATACTTTCCTTCACAGTCCTTCACAATATTATATATTTTTATGAAAGTGATATCCTTTTTAAGTACATCTATCCCACATTCCGCAGTATTTTTTAGAAAATCAATATTATTCCTGACAGCGTTTTTAGAACAGATACAAATAATTTGGATTTTAGTGGCATTTGGTGAAAATTGGATGATATAGTTTTTGGTCTCTAAATACGCCACATCGTTGCTTTTACCTACTGCATAAAAGTCCAATAAATCCACGTTTGATTGAAAATCGATAGCGGTAAAAATCTGAATTTACAAAAATTTACTGCGGAAAGTGGGATCTATTTAAATGCCAGTACATAACCCAAGCTGGTTAATTTTAATAGGAAAAAGTATTCAATAACTCAAATAGGTTTATTCAAGTGAGTTTTCCGCAATCGATACTGAATTCGTTAAGATTTGTAAAGATAAAACGGATAGCTGCTTACGAAAAACGGTCATAGACGGATAAGAAGAAGGGAGTGAAACTTATCTTTATAATAACCGTTTTGTTTCTGGTGTGTGAAATGAGGCTTTAATACTCCTACCGTAAGCAACCGGATTCTTATTACCTATGTATATTATAAATAATTTTCCCTGTTGAGATTTTTAGTCATTTTTAGTCAAATACTTCCAAGTTTATTCAGGCGTAGAAGTTTGAAATATTTCTTAATAGTGCTTTTTTCTCATGATAAAGCTCATATCCTCACATATCCATACTTACTTAAGAGAGAACCTGGGGGCACGAAGGATTCTACCGCTCGATGAGAATGAAGCTTTGGAACTTGGACTTAATCTGGTTGATGAAAAGAATGAAACCGAAACCAAAGAAGTCCTTAACTACTTCTTCGAGCTTGCACTGAAATATGCGAAAGAAGGGCAGGAAGACGACACAAAAAGATTAATCGAATATATTAAAAAAATAGGGAGAGCGGCAGCTGTTTCCGAACTTGAACCCGTAGTTGTTAGTACGCTTTTGATTTTTCCCCAAGTTGCCACAGAAGCACGCAAGCAGAATATGGAAAATGCACTTGTGAGTATAGCACTTGCATTAGGAGAGATTGGAAAGGTCGCAGCAGGACAAAAAATGGAAACTCCTGCAAAGATCGCAGCCTTCTGCCTTGGTGAGATGGGAAATACCGCAGCTTCTAGAAGAGACAAAAAGGGAACGATTGCAGTTATTTTCGCTCTTGGAGAGATCGGAAAAAGTGTTACATCACAAAAGCTGGGTGATGTTGCAAGCAGCACAGTTGCTCTTCTCGGGGAGACCGGGAAGGTTGCAGCAAGCCAGAAATTTGAGGACGCGGCATTAAACGCTGAGTTGTTGCTGCAGGAGATCGGAACTGGGGCAATTGAAAAGAACTTAAAAGAAACTGCAGACATGAGTGTGCGTTCTATCCAGGATATCGGAAAAACTGCAGATAGTCAGGGGCTTGATAAGGCTTTACTCCAGGCAACCTATTCGCTCGAGGCAATTAAGTTCAATGCCGAGGACCGCTATCTCATGAGTGCATCCATAATTGCTGAAGTAGCTCTCCTGCACTTTGAAAGATTGAAAATTGAGAAACTGGAAGATAAGCTGAATAAACTTTCCAGGGGAAAGAAGAGAATACCAGGTACAGATTTATGAACTTTTCCGCTCAGTTTGATGATTATTCGTACTGAGTTAGTCAATTCGCTATTAAGTCGCAACTCCTGCATTCCTCAAAGGGAAAAGAATGCAGGAAGAATTATCTGGCTTTGAGGTGCCTTTTCCCGACATAAAAATTTTTAGTGGGGTGTTTTGAATGTCTATTTTGAACGAAACCGGGGCAACGGATCTCGGGTTAACTTCAGTAAAGGATAACGATGAGCTTGGTGTATTAAGATCCATAGATTTCCTTACAGAACGGGGGACCGAATACATAAACCGAAAACTCGAGCCCGATGCAAAAAAAACTGTTATCAGTATAAGAGATATAGGTAGCGCAGCTGTCTTTCAAAAAATGGAAATTGGGGTATTTTTGTCGCTTTTTTCACTTGGAAAGATGGCTGAAATTGCAAGAGAACAGAAAATGACTGATACCGGTCTAAGCATCCTTTACTCGCTCTGTGCAATCGGGAAAGCAGCTGTTGGGCAAAATATGGAGTCCGCAGTCAGGATCGCAGTCGCATATCTTGGAGAAATCGCAAACTCCGCCTCGCTTCAGAAAACGGAAAGAGAGGCGATTGCTGCGACTCTTGCTATAGGGTCCATAGGAAAGGAAACTTTCGGGCAGCAGAATATCCAGATACCGGAAAACGGAGGATTTCTTCCTCCAAAGTCATATATCCTCTTATCTCGGCCTCCTGGAAAAGAGGCTATTCTCTTCTCCGGAGAGTTTCCGGGTAGTTTTAGCCTGCTTGTTCAACAAGGAGGGGAAATAAACTCCCTTGAGGATATTCCTATTCTTTCGGAAAACGAATCTTCTTATTCAGGTTTTACCGACTTTGAAAATCTAATCATAAGAACTACAAATTCTCTAGGAACAATGATTTTTGAAGTTAAAGAAAAGTTTTTAATAAGCCATATGCTTATGACAAAACTAGCCCTTGATACTCTAAATGGGTCTGAATATATACACGAAGCCGAATCTCTTGATTAAAAATTTCTTAAATTTTAGAGTTTCATTGGATCCGGATAGCTTTGGTCCTGGCTACTGATCCAGGAAATTTTCGGGTTTCAAGGTAGATGCTAAACTAAAAACGATATAACTGCGTTAAGTGGCTGTATCGACAGAGTACTGAAAATAGCGCTAATTCTGGATATTACTGAGAGGCTTGAGAAACGCAGGAAATTTTAACGTTTAAGGGATATTTTTCAGAATATATATTTCATAATGATTTTTATTCCAATTATTCCTCTTACGAGTTGTTAGAAAAGCAAGATTTCTCTTTTGCTGGAACGGCTTTAGTAATTAGGAGGTTATTGGTTCATGGAAAGGAAACCAGTTCAGGTTATTCTCATAATTCTTCTTTTAATACTTTGGACAGCGGCAACTCAGGCCGAGGCTGAGGTTGTTACTGTAAATAATAATGGGGATGGGAATTATACATCGATCCAGGAAGCTGTCAATAATGCACATGACTGGGATACAGTCCTTGTAAGCCCTGGTGTATACAGAGAAAATATAATAGTCAACAGGGAACTTACAATTCTCTCCCATCCCGTTTTCTCAGGCAGCCAGACTAACCGCACTTATATTATAGGTACGGTTTCTGACAATCCGGTCTTCAGTATCAGCTCAGACAATGTGACAGTAAACGGTTTTCATATTGCAGGAGATCCTTTAGGAAAGGATACGTATCAGCAAGTCGGGTTTTACCTTGAAGGCGTGAGAAACTGCTACTTAAATAACAATACGCTAGTACTGACTTATCAGGGGATTGTTCTTAAGAGTTCTCAGGGCAACTATCTCAATGGAAACCTTGTAAGCCTTGGAAACGATGGAATTATGCTTGACAACTCAGAAGAGAATGAACTATCAAACAATTGGATAGTAGAAAATAATCATGGAATTTTACTGAATAATTCTTTTAACAATACTCTTGTTAACAATACAGCATGTTCAAACGAAGTAGGCGTTATTTTACAAGCGTCTCAGGGAAATAAGCTTGCTTATAACCTCATTTTGAAAAACGAGTATGGAATTTTCGGCCAGGTGGCAGGATCCAATATTTTAACCAATAATAATCTCTACCTTAATGGCATTGGCGTGGATCTAAAGAGTTCATCAAACAATTCGTTATATGAAAATGAATTTATTAACTTTTTGAATGCTGCAGATGAAGGAAATAATGCCTGGAACAGTAGTTCAGCAGGTAATTTCTGGAATGATCATACAGGAGCAGATGCTGATGGGGATAGTGTAATCGATAATCAGTACGCCATTAACCAGATCACCGGAGCTATTGATTATATGCCTATGGTAAATAGGATTTCTTCAGGCAATCATTACGAAACTTTGGGCGCTAATGGAAACACTTTACTGGCGCTATTTGAAAAAAAATACCCTGAAAAGACAACGAATAACCGCAAAAAAGGAGTTGTTATCGAAACAACCGACCCTGGACAGATAAAAAAATTCCTCGAGGAAGGCCCGGTCTTTTTGAGACTTGGAGCTGAATGGTGTGAAGCCTGCCAACATATGAAACCTATTCTAGACGAGCTGGCCTCCAGATATGGAGATAAAGTAACGTTTATTTCCGTAAATATAAACAAAAACCCTCCACTTGCAACTTATTTTGATGTGGGCTATATTCCAGACTCTTCAATGATTGTAGGTACTGAAAATGGAACATATGTTTACATGCAGCTGGATGGGAATATTACCACAGACAGAGTTAGGGCAAGAATTGTCGGACTGGAAGACAAAGAAGTGTACGAAAAAGTTCTGGAAAACGTCCTTGCCTATGAAGAGAAAAACAACTTCGGATAACAGGAACCTTTGGTTGATACTTAATTACGGCCAAGCTCAAAACTAACTTGCTGCAAAAAACGGATAGTTGTTTTTTGAATGAACTGCCTCTGTTACAAAATAGTAACACTAATAACCTCGTAATTTCATAAAGTAAGCCAGACTCAGTTTCCTGCGCAGGCCGTATAACTTATGCAATAATTTGAAATTGAAAATATGCGATGAAACATACAGGCAAGAATTATAAATCCGCAGGAAAAATTGAAGATTATGTATTCCACCAGTAAAAAGGGATGCTACCAATAAAAAAGGATGCTACCAATAAAAAGGGATACTAACAATAAAGAGGGGCAAAAAGAATGATTACATTAAACGAGGCAGAGGCAATTGAAGTAAGTTTATCTGCAGTTGATGAAGGAGATGAGAACAGAGCTTTCCAGGCCCTTGACTCCCTAACAGGGATCGCAGCAGATTTCCTTTCAGAAAACGAAGAGGCAGATGCCGAGAGAGTTATCCTATCAATTGAAAGTAGCGCACAGGCAGCTGCAGAGAGAGAGATGGAGCTTGTTACGATTAATTCGATCTTGTCCCTCGGGAAACTGGCAAGGAAAGCAGCAGATAATGGGTTTGAGTCAGTCCTGGACAAGGCTTTTGTAGCAATAGGAAAACTGGGAAAAACTGCAGCTGCACATTCACTAGAAGCTGGCTCAAAGGTCGCTGCTACAACCCTTATGGAGATCTGGAACTTCTCCCCTGAAGAATGGGGTCAGGAAAAAGTAATTGCCTTTTCTTTACTCTTTAAAGAGATCGGAACCTCTGCTGCCAGGCGTGGTATGGAGGAAGTAGTGTTAAGTGCAGTAACCTGCCTGGGAGAAATCGGGAAAAAAGTTGCAGCAAAAAGCCTTGAACTTGAAACTGTAAGTAGCCTGCTTTTGCTTGAAGAAATAGGTAAGCTTGCGGTGGAGAATTACTTCGATGAAGCTCTGAGTTCAACAGCGCTTTCCATAGAAGAGATTGGAAAATTATCTATAAAGAAGGGGCTTAATGACGCAGTTTTGCAGTGCCAGTGGACGCTTGAGACTCTTCGAGTCCAGGCTGAAGAAAAGGCTCTAAATAACTCTTCAATCGTGGCGGAAGTAGCTCTTGATAATTTTAAAGATATCGGCTACACGGGTTCCGAGGAGAAAACGGAGAAGTTCCAGGGAATAAAAGCCCTTCAGAAAAAAATTCAATCCGATCTGGAAATTCAGGAGTGAGAAGTTCCCTTACGCAGACATTTATATAGTTAAGATGTTTATTTCCAGCTATTTGCATGAAGAATCTGTTTGTCCAGGCAAAATGTTTAACATAATAAACTTTTCGTTCGTTTGGACTGCCTGGTTTTATTCTGGAGTTTTAAATCTTTTATTAATTTTACTTTTGATATACTTCTTGATTACGATTTTTTAAACTCTCAACCAGGAATTCTCTTCTTTTATCAAGAACATTGAAAGGATTTTAAAGGTTCAAACCCTTGCGAAGTCGAAATAAGCGCCCGATCACTCTTTGAAAGTTTATCACTTTTTTGAAACCATAAGTTTTAAATAAATTATTAAAGTATTTCTCTAAAGCAAGTTGTTGTTTCCTTGATAAGTGCTTGAGGTTTCAAAGTGAATTGTTATAAAAGCCGTTTAGATTTAGTCTGCACTTAGCATACAAAACTCTGCACTTAGCATACAAAACTCTGCACTTAGCATAAAACACGGTTGTTCAGGTAGAAGGAAGGTAAGGAGTTGAACCCTTCCTCCTACCTCAGAGGTTGATTTTGCTCACGCAGGAGAATATGCCAGAAACCCGGCGTGAGTTTTTTACTCAGATGATATATATTATGCATGAAATGTATTTAACTCTTTCTATTTTATCTTTATGTTCTTTGTTCGGGCTAGCTTTGCTTTAACTCCAATTTAGTTTCGATCTCTGTCAAAAAATATATAAATTATATCTGAACAGAAGCCTTGAAGTTCTCGACATATTTTGAAAATTATAGGAAGACTAATATCTGAGTAAACCTATATAAACACTTAAATTTTCAAAATCCGAGAATTTCTAACGAATTTTACTGAAAGGGGTTTTAATATGTTCTCACTGAATGAACAAAAGGCTATTGAACTTGGAGAATCTGGAGAACGAGCAGTAAGAGAACAGAATGAATATGATGCACTCCAATATGCTGAGTACCTCCGGGAATTCGGGCAAGAACTGCTCGAAGGAAATTTAGAGAATGATTTGAAGAGAGTCGTTATCTCACTCCGGAATATTGGAAATAAAGCTATCCAGAAAAAGATCGAGAACGTTGCATCCACAGTCCTAAGTGACCTTAAATTTCTTTCTGAAGCTGCAATTGATAAGAATTTCTCCAATGTAATGTGGTCTTTCTCAAAAGCTACACAGGAAATTGGAAAAGGAGCGGTACAATTTCAAATGCTTGAATCTGCAAAACTTGCGCTCGACACGCTTAAAATAATAGGCCTGGGTGCAGTTGAGAAGAAAATGGAAGTTGTAACCCTTTGGACAACAATGTCACTTGAGGAAATGGCTTATCTCGCAAACAGGCAGCAGCTTGAAGATCTTACTGAGGAAGCAAAAGAAGCTAGAGAAGAAATTATAGAATATTCCGAAGACTCAGGATTTATTACAAGGGAGCAGATTGAAAAATACCCACAGCTTATTGCCCAAACCGTAAGTCAATTCTCAGAGCTTCAGAATCTTCAGCCTGCAGGTTATGAGGCCAGGCCCAATGAGGAATTTACAGAAGAGGAATTCTTTGAGGAAGAGGGAGAAGATGTGCAGCAGGAGCCTGAAACTAAGGCTACCAGGAAGGACAAGTAAGCCTGACAATTAAGGAAAATTTTCTGACAATCAAGGAAAATTATCCTGTTTCAAGTAAAATGAGGATGGTAATCAGGCAAAACAAACCTGATAATCAAGTAAAATGAGAATGATAGTCAGACAAATGAACCTGATAATCAGACAAATGAATCTGATAGTCAGGCAAATGAACTTGATAATCAGACAAAACGAAGCTGGTAATTCTAAAAATTTCTCCTGAAAATGTTCTGGCTGTTTATACAGCCGTTTGCCTATTTTTGTAATTTTTGGAAATCTCCAGAAAACTTTCTATTATTTTTAGCCCATTGGGAGTAAGCACGGATTCGGGATGGAACTGCAGTCCATAGATTGGATACTTTACATGTTCCACTGCCATAATGCTCCCGTCTTCAGCCCTGGCAGTAACTTTTATCCCAGGTGCTGGCTCCCCAATCTCAAGCGAATGATAACGGCCTGCCTGGAATGGGCCTTCAAAAGCTGAAAATAGTGCAGATTCCTTATGCAGAATCTTTGAACTTTTTCCATGCACTGGGCCAACCTTGCTTCTTCTGACAACTCCGCCGAAAGCCACATTAATTGCCTGATGCCCCAGGCAGACTCCAAGAAGGGGAATTTCCCTGCCCAGTTCCCTGATTATTTCAAGGCAATTTCCTATATCTCTTGGGTCTGAAGGATTCCCTGGACCTGGAGAAATAACCAGGGCATCAGGCTTAATCTCTCTAAGTTCTTCCAAGGAAACCGTATTGGGGAGCACCATGGTATCCGTCTCAAAATAAGATATATAGTCTACAAGATTCCATACAAAGGAATCCTTGTTGTTTATGAAAACCACCTTCATCTGAACATACCTCCTGAACTTATCAATTTTAGTTCATTTTCTCCTCGTTTCTCTTTTTTAACCTCCCTTTTCCTGAAAAACCTGTTTACTGGATTTTTTTCATGTAAAACGTCCATATTTGAACTTTTTTTCACAGATTTCACCCCATAGTTACCTAATTAGATTTTTAAAGTTCCCCGTCGATTGCTGCAAGCATTGCTCCCATCTTACGTTCGGTTTCCCTGAATTCGTAACCAGGATCAGAGTCAGCTACGATTCCTGCTCCGGCCTGCACTGACGCCTTCTTATCCTGTACAATAATTGTCCGAATTACGATTGCAAAATCAGCGTCCCCGTTCCAGCTATAATATCCGACTCCTCCACCGTAGATCCCTCGCGGGGAAGTTTCAAGTTCGGAAATAATTTCCATGGCACGGATTTTCGGAGCTCCCGAGAGAGTTCCTGCCGGAAATATTGCCCTGAAAGCATCGAACTGGTCACATTCAGGCCTCAGGGTGCCTATAACCTTACTTTCTATATGCTGGACATGAGAATATTTCAGGACTTTCATGAACTCGGAAACCTTTACCGAACCGCTTTCCGTAACCATTCTCACATCGTTTCTTCCAAGGTCGACAAGCATCACATGCTCAGCCCTTTCTTTCTCATCATGCAGCATATGTGCAGCAAAAGCCTCATCTTCGGCTTCGTTTTTTCCACGGGGACAGGTACCTGCAATCGGATTTGTGATTAGAGTCCTTTTATGTACAGTCAGCAGAGTTTCAGGACTTGCCCCGACAATTGCCAGATCTCCAAATTCAAAGATGTACATGTAAGGACTTGGATTAATTGCCCGAAGCTGCATATAAAGTTCAAAAGGCGACTGCTCAAGCGTAAATTCACGTTTCCTGGAAAGGACTGCCTGAAAGATATCTCCTGCAAAAATATGTTCTTTCGCCTGAATTACCAATTCCTCAAATTTCTGTTGTCCGTCGCTACTGTCCGAAACAGGTAAACCAGAAAAAATTGATCCGCCCGGTATTGCTGATTCTATTGAATCTCCAGAGAAAGGAGCTTCCTTGAGTATGGTATAGAGCTTTTTGGCTTCCATAAGAGCTGTATCATAGATTTCTCCTGCATCCGAACTCGGATTTATAAAAGGAGTAAACACAATATATATTTCTTCAGTCATATGGTCGAAAACAAAAGTTTTCGAGACCAGCAGGTACTGGAGTTCCGGAATTTCGGATTCAAAGCCTTTTTCGACCCCTAACCAGCTATCATAAATAGCATCATAAGCTGTATAACCTATGGCCCCTCCCAGGAAGGTCTGCCTGTCAAAACGCTGAGCATTCAAGAGTCCCATCCCGTTTTCAGGAGGAAATGCCAGGCGAAGGGCATCGAAACCATCTTTTCCCTGAGGAATTGGAGCCGTGAACTTTACGCTTCCCATTTTTGAGTTTTCTTTCTCCGGATTCTCCTCCTCTATGGTTTCACACCCGCAGGTACCTTTGATTTTCGATAGAACTCCTTCAAAAAAGGTCGAAGCACCTGGGTTAAGGAGCTCAAGGGAAATTTTCCTGTCACTTATTCTAACTACGGCATCAGGGTCATTTCCAACAAAGGAGTATCTTGCCTTAGTTTCCTGTTTTTCCACTGATTCCAGCAGGTACGAATAACCTGAGGTCCCTGATGCTCGCAGGGTGCGGTAAAGTTCAAGAGGAGAACAGGTAATGTTATCGATTCTTGCAAGAAGCTGGATAAAACCTGACTGGGTCATTCCAGAAGCAAGCTCTTTGAATTCTTCTTTTCCAAGGTCAAAGGAAAGCATTAGCACACCTCACTTCTTCAATAAAACTTTTGATTTTTACGGCATCTTTTTTCCCGCAGGTCTCAACCCCGGATGCCGTGTCCACAGCATAAGGAGAAACAACTCTGACCGCTTCCCGCACGTTTTCAGGCTTGAGCCCACCTGCAAGGATAAGGGGAAGCTGCGTTTCTTCTGAAATTCGCCGGCTCAAGGTCCAGTCGTGCACACAGCCTGTACCGCCTGGCTTTTCGGGCCTTGCCGAATCAAGCAGAATGGAATCTACAATCTCTGCATCCTCCAGAAGGCTGACCTCTTCAAACAGGCTTGAGGTAGAAGCCGGATTTCCTGGACTTTCGCTTGAAGCCTCTCCCTGTGCAGGTACGGACAGAGTTTTTATGATAGGGATTCCCGTTTTTTCTTTTATTATTTCGAGTTCAAGAAGAGGAAGCCTTGAGTGTATCTGTACTATATCGGGTTTTATCTTTTCAATCAGCCCCAAGGCAGTATCCGCATTTTCAGGCATGATGACCAGTACGGAACTCAAAGTTTCAGGGACTCTGGATACAAGGTAGGCAGCAGTATCGGAATCAAGTTTTCTTGGGCTCTCAACAGGAACTTCCGTAATAAATCCAACTGCATCAGCTCCGTAAAAAGCTGCTAGTTCGATTTCCTCAGAGCTGCGGATTCCGCATATTTTCGTTCTTGTTTTCACTTTCGCTGTCATGCCCTCTCTCCCGAGGTCGGGCTTAATATGGACGTTCCGGAGCGCATCGAAATTTTTTTTCCCGAAAGACTTTTTTTATTTTTCTGTCTGTAAAACCTTGAAGTTAAAGCCCTAAACTGGTTGAACTTAACCATTACTTTTCCACTATCAATGGCATCCTCGGCAATAGGAATTGCTTGCCTGATAGAACCTACTATACCGCCAACATAAAGAGCTGCAGCCGCATTCAGGACTACAATATCTCTTTTTGGCCCTTTCTGGCCCTTAAATATGCACAGCAGGTCTCTTGCATTTTCTTTTGGAGTACCACCCTTTATATCCTCGGGATTTGCCTGCAGCACACCAAGATCTTCCGGAGTCAGCGTATAAGTTGAAACCTTTCCGTCTTTTAACTCCGCAACATAGGTTTCACCCGTATTTGTGATCTCATCCATCCCATCTCCGTGCACAACAAGAGCATGCTCGGTCCCGAGTTCCGCAAGAGCACAGGCTATTGGTTCACAGAGCCTTTTGTCAAAGACCCCTATTACCTGCCCCTTAGTACCTGCCGGATTTGTCAGGGGCCCAAGAATATTGAAAACCGTGCGGACCCCGAGTTTTTTCCTTACCCCTGCAACCCTCTTCATAGCCGGGTGAAAAATCGGAGCAAACATGAACCCTATTCCTATCTCTTCGATTGTTTGCCTGACAGCCTCAGGCTCCAGGTCAATTTTAATTCCCAGCGCCTCAAGTACATCCGAACTCCCTGACATTGAAGTTGCAGCCCGGTTTCCATGTTTGGCTACAGGAACGCCTGCTGCAGCAGTAACAATGGCGGCTGCGGTCGAGATATTAATTGTATTTAGGCCATCTCCTCCTGTCCCGCAGGTATCCACAAGCCTGAAAGGTGTTTTGGGCCGGATCGTGTTTCCGGCTTTTTTCATCCCCCTTACAAAGCCCACAATTTCTTCGGGCTTTTCACCTTTTGCCCTCAGAGCCAGCAGAAATTTCCCGATTTCTTCATCCTGTGCTGTACTCAGAATTTTGCCTACTGCAGCTTCGGCTTCTTCGGGGCTCAGATCCTGTCCTTCTTCCAGCTTTTGAATGTATCTCTGCATTTCTCCTCCCTCCTCCTTTTAATTCCTGATTTATTCATTTAAGATTGTTATAAAATTTTTATAATTGTTGACATCCTTTATTTTCCAACTGTTGGTTTTCTTTATTTTCCAACTGACATTCTCTATTTTCCAACTGTTGATATTCTTTGTATTCCGGATTATTTCCCTTTAACTGGCTCTTCTGATTCCGGATTTTAGTTCACTTGCAAGGGCTTCAAGCCTTTCGTTTACGTCTTTTCCTTCCTCTATAATTTTAACAAAAGCCGAGCCGACTATGACCGCATCCGCTCCTGCGTCTCTAACTTCTGCAGCCTGCTTTCCTGTTGAAATCCCGAATCCCACAGCCTTAGGAAGCCCGGTTTCTACTCTGGAAAGTAGCTCTCTGGTAGAAGACGAGACATCTTCCCTGGCTCCTGTAACCCCAAGCCTCGAGACAAGGTAAAGGAAACCCGAACCTCTCTCCAGGATCTTTCGGACCCTTCCCTCGGTTGTTGTGGGTGCAATTAGAAAGATCAGGTCAAGCCCGTGCTTTTCGCAGCTACTTTTCAGGTCAGCCGCTTCTTCTACAGGGATATCGGGTACTATCAGTCCGCTTATTCCGGCATCTGCAGCTTTTTCTACAAATTTTTCCACTCCGTACCTGAATACAGGGTTATAATAGGTCATGCAAACAAGTGGAATCCCAACATCCAGGGTTTTAATAAGCTCAAAATAGCGCTGTGTATCCATGCCTGCGGAAAGTGCCCTCTGGCCTGCCACCTGGATTGTCGGGCCATCCGCTACAGGGTCCGAAAAAGGAAAACCGAGTTCTATGATATCTGCACCTCCGTTCACCAGAGCTTTCACAATTTCCCCGGTTTTTTCTGCAGACGGATCTCCTGCCATTACGTAACAGATCAGGGCTCCTTCTTTTCTCTCCCTGAGTTCGGAGAATCTTGCGGAGATTTTTTGTCTCTCCATCTCAGATCCCTCCTCTCAGGCTAAGGACGGTTTCCAGATCCTTATCGCCTCTTCCAGACAGATTTACAACCACTACCTCTCCAAGTTCCCCGGCTTCCGAGGATTTTTTCAGGTAGGCAAGAGCATGGGAAGATTCCAGTGCAGGAATTATTCCTTCAAGCCTGCTCAATTCGTGAAAAGCTTCAACGGCTTCGTCATCAGTCGCATACCGGGCTGTAACCCGGCCGCTCTCGGACAGGTAAGCCAGTTCAGGTCCTACCCCTGAGTAGTCAAGCCCAGCGGAAACGGATTCGGATTCAAGGATCTGTCCGTTTTTATCCTGCAGTACTTTTGTTCTTGCACCGTGCAGGATACCTTCTTCTCCTGCACAGAGGGAGGCTGAGTGAAGGGCGGCTTTTTCCGTGCATTTCAGTGATTTTCCTCCGGCTTCTACAGCAATCAGTTTGATTTCTTTATCCTCAATAAAGGGATAGAAGATTCCCATTGCATTGCTTCCGCCACCTGCACAGGCAATAATGGAATCAGGCATACGCCCTTCTTTTTGCAGAATCTGCTCCTTTACTTCATGCCCTATAACACTCTGGAAATCCCTTACTATTATAGGATAGGGATGAGGCCCTACAACCGAGCCCATGAGATAATGTGTGTTTCCTACGTTTGTGACCCAGTCCCTGAAAGCCTCGTTAATGGCATCTTTAAGGGTTCTTGATCCGGTTTCCACAGGTACTACTTTAGTGCCCATGAGTTCCATGCGATAGGCATTCATTTGCTGACGCTTGACATCTTTAGCACCCATGTACACGATAGTTTCAAGTCCAAGGTTTGCCCCTGCCATAGCAGTTGCAGTTCCGTGCTGTCCTGCACCGGTTTCGGCAATCAGCCTGGTTTTTCCCATGTATTTTGCAAGCAGGGCCTGTCCGATGGCGTTATTTAACTTGTGTGCCCCTCCGTGCACAAGGTCTTCCCGTTTGAGGTAAATTTTTGACCCGTACTTTTTGCTCAGGTTTCGGGCAAAATAAAGAGGCGTTTTCCTGCCTGCAAAATCCCGCAGGTAATGGTCAAGCTCGGCAAGGAATTCAGGGTCGTTTTTATACCGCTCATATCCCTCTTCCAGCTCTTCTAAGGCCGGCATGAGAACTTCGGGTACGTACTGTCCCCCATATTTCCCATATTTTCCTTTTATCTGGCCCATCTGCTCGTTTTTCAAGTTCTTCTTCGAACCTGTGAGCTCATTTAAGTATGAGTTCTTTGCAGGAAATTCTGAAACTTCAGTTTCTGTCAATTCTATTACTCCCTTATCTTTTTGATGTAATCCTGTAACGTGATTTTGATATCGCATTCGGAAGCGTAGTTTTTGATTTTATCACGGAAACAAAATTTAGTTTTGAATGATTTTTGAGTAGATTTTTTAAAGGATTTTAATCAGAATTTTAATAAATTTTGAATGAGTTTTGAACAGATTTTGAACAGATTTTGAACGGATTTAAACGGATTTTGAATGGATCTTAAATGAATCTCAGTGGATTTTTCACCCCGTCCAGCCAGGCTGAAAGCTCCGAAAAGTCTGAAAAAACAGTTATTAACGCCAACCAGCGCTCTGGACAAATTCTTTTGTTTTATCAAAAACCGAATTACTTTCCATAAGTGCGGAACCTATCAGCACGGCATCCGCACCTGCCTGAATTACCCGTCTGACATCCAGTACGCTATTCATCCCGCTTTCGCTTATTATAAGATGCCTGGTTCCGTGATCAAGGTCGCACTCCCGGATAATAGGAGCCAGCTCTTCTGTGGTTCCGAGATTGATTTTAAGCGTCTCTAAGTCCCGGTTATTAATTCCTATAACTCTTGCAGTGGTTTTAAGAGCTAAATCGAGTTCTTGCCTGTTATGGACCTCTACAAGAGGCTCAAATCCATTTTCAAGAGCAAGCTCGACAAAAACTTCTAGTTCTTCCCCAAGGATACCTGCGATCAGCAATACAAGGTCACTTTGAGCTTCATCAAGCTGCTTCCTGTCAATAATGAAATCTTTCCTCAGTACAGGTAAGCAAACCGTATTTCGCACGGCATTCAGGTTTTCAAGTGATCCTCTAAATACCAGAGGCTCGGTAAGGACCGAAACTGCAACCGCTCCGGCTTCTTCCATCTCCCATGCAAGCTCGGCAGCCGTTGCAGGCAGAATATCTCTGAAAGCTCTCCCTGGTGACGCGGGCTTTACCTCTGCAATTACAGGCACCTTCCCGTCGGCTTTTGCATCTGCCACAGCCGAGATAAAGTCCCTTTTCTCAAATCCCATATCCAGGCCTTCACGGCAGGTCTGAGGCCCCAGGGCCTGGATACGGGTTTTTGTTGTATTGAGGATATGGAGAATTGAAGCGTGCATATTTTACCACTGAAGTATAGTTTTGTACATCAACGTCTAATGAAGTACTTTCTATAAATAGGTTTTGGATCAAGATAGATAATATGAACTGAGATTCTGATTTTATGAACTGAGATTCTGATTTCATAAAAGCCGGAAACTCTTGTGCTCAATTAAACTTATTTTGGATTTCAAGAACAGAGTCTATTTCTTACTCGTTTTCAATGGTGCACTGCTCACCACTTATTCATAGCATGAAGAAAAAATCGCAAAAATTTTCGGTTCTAAATAAACTGTTAACGTGTCTAATTTTCGTCTTACACTCCATTGAGTAAGAAAATTTCAAATTTAAAGAAAAGACTTTATAAATTAAAATAGTTGTAAGTTATTAACATTTTTATATATGAATATGAAGCGAAATATAAAGGAGGAATTTAAAATAAAATTTCAACAAGCCGATATATTCAAAATAACGTCAATCTTCTTGACTATTCTTTTTCTAGGATTGGTAAGCGCACCTGTTACGCACGCTGAAAGTTATAATTTTGTTACAAGTTGGTCTCAAAATAATTATGGGCATTTTGATTCTCCAGAAAGTACTGCTGTAGATTCATCAGGTAACGTTTATGTTGTTGATGTAGATAAGAATCGAATTCAAAAGTTTGACAGTAAAGGTAACTTCATAACTACATGGGGTTCCGAAGGGACTGGGAATGGACAATTTGAGTATCCAGAAGGTATTGCTGTAGACTCCAAGGGCAATGTGTATGTTTCGGATAATAAAAACAACCGCATTCAAAAATTCGACAGCAATGGCAAGTTTATTAAAAAATGGGGTTATTCCGGCACCAATAATGGACAATTCAACAGCCCATGGGGAATTACTGTAGATTCCTCAGACAATGTTTATGTTGCCGATTCTGGAAATAATCGCATTCAGAAGTTTGACAGCAACGGCAATTACCTCTTACAAGTAGGTTCTTCTGGTGGTTCTAATGGACAATTTAAAGAGCCAAAAAGTGTTTCCGTAGATTCTAAAGGCAATGTTTATGTTGCCGATTCTGGAAACAATCGCATTCAGAAATTTGATAGCAAGGGTAAATTCGTTACTACATGGGGTTCATATGGTTATAGTGGAGAAGGGAAATTTTACTCACCATTAGGCATTGCTGTCGACACTAATGGCAATGTTTATGTTGCCGATTCTGGTAACGATCGTATTCAGAAGTTTGATAGTAACGGTAATTACCTTACCCAATGGGGTTCACGTGGTTACAGTGGAGAAGGGAAATTTTACTCACCAAGAGGTATGGCCGTAGACTCTTCAAATAATATTTATGTCATCGATACCAATAATAACCGCATACAGAAGTTTAACAGTAATGGTGGATTCCTCGCTCAATGGGGTGGCGATTGTGGATGGAACTCGAATCCAAGTCCGAATAGCGTTGCTGTAGATTCTTCTGGCAATGTTTATGTTGGCGATGATAGTAATAATATTCAGAAATATAACAGCAAAGGTGTTTTCCTTTTCGGATTTGGTTCTTTTAGCAGTATAGACAGCTATCTGGATCCAAATAATGTTGTCGTAGACTCTAAAGGTAATGTTTATGTTGCTGATACTTCCAATAGTCGTATTCAGAAATTAAGTCATAATGGCAGCTTCATTACCACATGGGGATCTTACGGAAGCGGGAATGGGCAATTCAGGTCTCCAAAAGGTATTGCTCTAGATTCCTCAGGCAATGTTTATGTTGCCGATACTTATAATAATCGCATTCAGAAGTTTGATAGCAACGGAAACTTCATAACAGGATGGGGTTCTCGGGGAAGCATTGATGGACAATTTTATTATCCATGCGGTGTCGCTGTAGACTCTAAAGGCAATGTTTATGTTGCCGATACTGATAATCAGCGCATTCAGAAGTTTGATAGCAATGGTTACTACCTTACTCAATGGGGTTCTTCTGGAAACGGGAATGGACAATTCAGGTCTCCAAAAGGTATTGCTGTAGATTCGTCAGGGAATGTTTATGTTGCTGATTATTATAACAATCGCATTCAGAAGTTTGATAGTAAAGGCAGCTTCATTACTACATGGGGTTCTTACGGAAGTGGGAATGGACAATTCAAGTATCCGTCTGATGTTGCTGTAGATTCCTCAGGCAATGTTTTTGTTGCCGATACTTCCAATAATCGCATTCAGAAGTTTGCTCCACCAACATTACCAATTCCTACAGCAAAGTTCAGCAGTGATATTACTCAAGGGTATGCTCCGCTTAAAGTGAAATTTACTGATATGAGTACCAACAGTCCAACTTCATGGAAGTGGACTTTCGGAGACGGAAATACCTCAACCAAGCAGAATCCTACATACACATACGGTAAAGCAGGAAAATATACTGTTAGCTTAATGGTAAAGAATGCTGCAGGCAGCAACACGATAACAAAAACAAATTATATCACCGTTAAATCGGCTATTGTAAAGCCTGTTGCTGCATTTTCTGCAACTCCGACCTCTGGGAAAATTCCATTAACAGTAAAATTCACAGATAAAAGTACAGGAACACCGACTAAATGGAAATG
>NZ_LMVP01000553.1 GCF_002287235.1 Methanosarcina spelaei | reverse complement strand
CCCCAAATGGAAAGGGCAGCATTAAAGCAATTCATGACATAACTTCTTGTCGCACAGCAAACAAATGCTCTACGTTGTCTCTTCATTTTTTAGTTACCTTACTGATGATAACTATATTTCTGACAGGCCCGGCTTCCGCAGTTGTAGTGTCAGGAAACACCCATCTTGTAGTCGACGTCTCGGAAATCAACCCCAATCCTGCCAGGCCTGGGGAGGACCTGCTCATAAAGGTTAATATTCAGAATGCAGGAGATGAGCCTGCAGAGAACGTGATAGTAGGGATTGAAGAAATTCATCCTTTCATTTTTAAGTATAGTACATCGAAACTTTATGGTTCCGGAACGAACACGGAACGAAATTTTCGAATTGAACAGATAAGGCAGCGTTCCAAGGTCGAACTGAACTTCTATTTGAGGGTAGACCCTGAGACTGAGTCCGGAGTCTATCAGATCGAGTTTACTATCAAAGACAAAAGCGGAACAAGTTTTTCCAGAAGAATTCCTGTTCGGATAGAAGGAAACCCGGATCTTGTGCTTAGCGGCAGTGAAATTCTTTCTGTAAATGAGGATAATTCCTCTTCAGAAGCCATAGTTCCTGGACAGGAGTTTTACCTTAGGACATCAGTTAAGAATGCAGGAAACGGGGACGCAAAAAATGTCAGGGTAATTCTTAACCTTAACAATTCGTCACCTTTAATTCCGCTAGAGGACAATGTCCGTTTTTTTGAGAATCTGAGTGCAGGCAGTTCTAAAAATCTCTCGTTCAAACTTCTTCTGGGCAGCAATGCCGATGTGAAGCCTTACAGGATTCCATTGCGGATAACAGCCTCGAATAGCACTGAGACTTTCCAGATAGACAAGATCCAGGAAATTGGAATTAACGTGCTTAATCGGGCGCAAATTGATATTTCAAGCCTGAAATTTGATCCGGAGATGCCTGTGAAAGGACAGCAGGTATCCCTGACTTTAAGGCTCGAAAATGTTGGAGAAGGTGAAGCTCGTTCGGTCAAAGCCAGGCTTGAGGGACTTGAGGGCAGCGGAAGCACGAATGCTTTTCTCGGGCGTCTGGATAAAGACGATGATGCTCCTGCAGTATTTACATTCACTCCTGGAAAAACAGGTGATCAGAACGTGACCCTGCTGGTAGAGTATGAGGATGATTTTGGTGAGCACCAGGTTAGCGAGAACCTGACTTTTAATGTGAAAAGCCAGGAAGGAAGCATTCCTCCAATTGTGCTCGGAGCAGTCCTGGTCCTTGTAGCTGCGATTCTTTATATGAAAAAGAAAGGTAAGCTTTAAAATTCCGAGAACAAGAAGCCTGGAATTAATAATTTCGAAAACAAGAATCCTGCTATATCCTGGAACTAATAATTTCGAAAACAAGAGTCCTGGTATATCCTGGAACTAATAATTTCGAAAACAAGAGTCCTAGTATATCCTGGTACTAGTTATTTCGAAAACAAGAATCCTGGAATTAATAATTTCAAAAATAAGCTCGAAAACGAAATTAACCAGAGAGGATGGCCTATTATGCTTGAGAAAGCGAGAGTTTCCTTCTTCCTTGCCAGCCGTTCCATAACCAGGGGCAATAAAGGGATTACAATCTTTACAGTTTTTGTCCTGACCCTGATCTTTATACAGCTTGTGCTTTTCTCAAGCATGCTGGCTGGGGTTACGCTCAAGTTCAATGAACTTATGGTGAACTTTCAGACCGGAAACGTTGTGGTCGAACCGAAGGAAGAAGAACGCTATATAGAGGGCGCATCAGCCCTTCAGAAAAAGATAGAAAGTCTTCCGCAGGTAGTAGGAACCTCGGCTCGCCTAAAAACGACTGGAAATTTCCGTTATAAAGAGAAGGAAATAGGAGCTACGATTTATGGTATAGATCCTGCGGACGAGACCTTCGTAACAGGCCTTGAAGATGCTATAATAAGTGGAGAGTTTCTGAGCAGGCCTGATAAGGGAGAGATAATTTTGGGCAGGGAGGTCTCAGGAGGTTTCGGAGCCCTTATGGAATCTAAGTCTTTAGAAGGTGTGGAAGTAGGAGACACCGTTGAACTCACAATCGGAGGCGTAACCCGAGAGTTCAAGGTAAAGGGGATCTACTCAACGCGTTTCTTCATGGCTGATGCCTCAGCCTATCTTACCATAGCCGATCTCGAAGAAATGCTTGGTATTGAGGGCAGAGACTTTGCGCAGGAAATAGCCATTAAAACAGTAGACGGCACGCCTGAGTACGATACCAGAACTGCGCTCCTCTCTCTTGGCATTGGTGAGAATATCCGTACCTGGCATGAATTTGCAGGTATCCTCCGACTGATCGAAAGCACGCTTGGGCTGGTCCGGAATATTATGAACGCAATCGGTCTGCTAATTGCTTTTGTGATCATCTTCGTGGTTATTTACGTAAATATCGTGAATAAAAAAAGACAGATCGGGGTTCAGAAAGCAATAGGGATAGAACAAAATGTGATAATTGTATCCTTTGTGCTCCAGGCCATGCTTTACGCAGGTGCGGGTGTTATATTTGGCTACACGTTTATGCGCTTCGGACTTGTACCTTATACGGTTTCTCACCCTGTGGAAGTCCCGCTTGGCTCTATGAGCCTCAGGCTGGACAATGCAGAGGCCTTAAATCGGGCAGTCCTCCTGTTCCTTTCTTCTGTAGTAGGCTCGGTAATTCCTGCGTACAAACTGGCTCAGAAAGACCTTCTTGACCTGATCTGGGGCAAATAAATGGGGCAAACAAAGGGTGAAACTATGGAAAAAATCCGAAAGCATACCGAGGACGCAGTAAAAAGTATGGATGAAATCCGAAAACAGACAGAGAATACAGTAAAAAGTATGGATATAATCCGAAAATCGATAGATGATACTATTACAGACACTATTATAGAATGTATAGATATCACACGCACTTTCAAGATGGGGGAGGTAGAGGTTAGGGCCCTTCGCAGCGTAAATGTAAGAATCCGACGTGGAGAATTCATTGCAATCATGGGTCCGAGCGGTTCAGGCAAGACCACACTTTTAAACCAGCTCGGCCTGCTTGATACCCCAAATTCGGGAAAGGTTATTATAGACGGCTCGGATACCTCCAGACTGTCTGACAGCGAAAAAGGCAAATTCAGGCTGCATAACCTGGGCTATGTTTTTCAGGACTATGCTTTACTTCCCGAGCTCAATGCCATGGAAAATGTCTATATCTCTCTTATGATGCAGGGCAAAAGTAAAACCGAATGCGAATCCGCAGCTGCAGAAATTCTTGCCGCAGTTGGCCTTGGAGATCGACTTCAGCAGCTTCCCTCCAAAATGAGCGGAGGCCAGCAGCAGAGAGTCTCAATAGCCAGAGCTCTTGCCCACTCCCCAGAAGTCCTTTTTGCAGACGAGCCCTGTGCCAACCTTGACTCCGAGACCTCAAAGGAAGTTCTTGACCTTTTCGAGAAATTCAACCAGGAAAAAGGGCAGACGATTGTAATGGTTACACACGAAGAATGGCATGCCGAATACGCGGACAGAGTAATTAGGTTGAAGGATGGAATCGTTCAGGAGTGAGCATGCTACACAGACTGGGTTTCTAATAACATTATGATTATTAAGACTTATACTGTTGATATACAAAATTAAGTTATGAACACATATCATTATGACTTTAAGATTGGCTTTATTATACCTGAAACCATTCAACAGATTAAAAATCTGTATAAGTTTATAAATTATACAAGAACAGGCAACAAAAAAGTTAATTATTGAGTAAACTTCAACTCCATTTAAATTGAAGAACTATCACGAAAACATGGAATAACTTCAAAGTTAAACGAAATAATAGGTTACCTGTGCACTGTATTAAACTGAATTCAATCACTTACTGTTTTTGTTTTCGGGAAATATGGTTATGTTCCCTTGAACTATTACGTTTTTCAGGTCCTTTACAATTTCCAGATTCTTCTTAATCTCCAAATTGCTCAAATTATTGTAAATTTTTTAGTAACCTCTCTAATATATTTAGTGCTAAATTCCAATTATGAAAAGAATTTATACGTTTTTTAAGCTCATGCCGATAAAATATAAAACTCATTTGAAGATCTACTACAGGCTTTTAACGGTTCTTTTTTGATCCGTTTCCTGGCATGATTTGCGCAATAATACAATCATTAAATCAATAAGATAATCATTAAATCAATAAGATAATCATTATATCAATAAACTAAAGTTAGCTAGATACACAAAAAAAGAGAAATAAAATAAGATTAACTGTTAAAAATATTATATACAATGACTACGTATTATAAATTGCGTTCTCATCTCTTTAACACCCCACTAGCAAAGAGCACCTACTCCAAACATTACTCCACTATAAAAGGGATAAAAAGAGAAACTCGCAAAGCATGAGTCAAGTACCTCAATACCTCTTCCCCAACTACAACAAAGTGAGTCTCTTGAATACCATTCGGAACTCCCAGGTTTTTTCGGATGAGAACGCCACCTCATTTTTAAAAAAGTTATAACCATCCAGGCACTTAAATCGATATTAAGAGCCTTAATTAATCGATATTAAGAGCTTTAATTGACAGATCTCTATGCCCAAAGTCGGTATTAGTTGCCCCATTTTTAGGGTATCTTACTAGTTCCAAAGAGTTTTCAGGAACCGAATCTATTCACCTGAGTTTCATTTAGGAAGGATAGAGCCTTTTTTCGGATAAATCAGCCTTTTATAATGCCTTTATATAGTGACTTTTATAATGCCTTTTATAATGACCTCTAGAATGATTTGACCTTTTTCTTTGTTACCGTACAGGTAATCAGATGCAACATTTTACATCCAGTTACATCAGGTATCGTAGCTTAATGCTATAATGTTAAACCAGTAAAGAAACATTAAATCTCTATATCAACAAAATAGAGCTAAAATAATATTACTTGTTAAAAATATTATATAGGGTGAGAGCATAGTATAATTTGCGTTCTCATCTACAAGACCACATAGCAAGACCTATTCCACAAGAAATACTTCAACGCCTACTCCGAAAAATCTACTCTAAAAGTGAAGAGATAAGAAACTCGCAACCCGTGAGTCTAACACCAAACCTCTTCCTGAACAAGACCTAATAAGTGCCGTTCGGAACTTCCAGAAATACTCAGATGAGAACGCATATCTTTTTTATAAACTGTTAAAAGGTTTCCGGCCTGGCAGAAAATCCATGCTGAAGTTAATGCATTCACCTGTATTTCTTTTTCCAAATATACGGCAAAAGAATAAACAATAGATTTTACAGAACTGGTAGACGACTCTGTTCCAAAATCCAGTGATTTTTGCATTTTTGATAGAAAGTCTTAATTAGCAAGAAGAATCCAGTTTTTATCAAAATCGATATTCGCTATCTAAAGACTTGAATCACTAAGTTGTATTACATGGATGGTGACCATTTATAAAATCTAGTGATTTTGAGTTTTACATTCATCACTAGATTTTGGTACTGAGTCCAATAAATAGATAAAAGATAGAAGAAGTGAAAAAAAGAGTTATAAAGATATGGTTTCACTCTCTTTTTTTCGCTTGAAAATAGCAGTCACTCTGCCTTCTTCATTGATATCGTTCCTGATTAAAACCAGTTCCCAGCCTTCATTCCCTATTCTTTCAAGTTCGACCATCATCTCTGGCATTACTACGTCAAGTTTGCGAGTATCATACTCCCATAGATGTATCATTTAATAGTCCCCCAATTAACGATAAAGATAAATTTTTTAATGTTTATATTGGAATAAAACTATAAATAACCTGAACAAAAGAAAAAAAGAAATCAGGTATTTGCCTCAAGCGAAGCTATCTTTTCTTCTTCAGCTTTATTTACCGGAGTTCCCATTTTCCGAGTCTTATTCCTTAAAACGAGTTTTCCTCACCTTAGAATTAGAGAACCCTGAAGCTACGGACTTAAAATGTATGCATAAAGAAATTTTGGCAAAAAATTTTGGCCAGGTTTTTAAGGATTGTGTAAATCATTGCGCCGTTTGATCTCGCCGGATAGGGTTTAGGGACAAAGTTCTCAAACTCAAACATTGCCAGTTTTTTCAATCAAACCTTTTAAGGACCCAAAAAGAAGTTCGGATAAATCAGATTTCCCAAGCCAGTTGAAGATTTAGCTTTTCTTATCATAATTCAACTGGATTGACTCCGATAATCATCTTGTTTATAATTCAGCCCTCTTGAGCGAACGAAGTGAGCGAAAAGGGCCCCGTCCTCCCGAGACGGAACTCGGGTAATTCAGCCCTCTTGAGCGAACGAAGTGAGCGAAAAGGGCCCCGTCCTCCCGAGACGGAACTCGGGTAATTCAGCCCTCTTGAGCGAACGAAGTGAGCGAAAAGGGCCCCGTCCTCCCGAGACGGGACTCGGGTGACAGAAATTGGGTGACTGATAACTCAATTATTATACATAACCTATATATTTTTAGAGTTTATATATATCATGGCATATACTATATTGTGGTGAATAGATGATGGATGAAGTATATAAGAAACCACCAATTAAAACTTTTTTTATGAGTTCATGGGCATATAACGACGTATCGAATACCAACAAAGGGCTTGCACAACGATGTCTTGAGACCATAAAAATGATGAAAATGTGACGTCACAACACACAATCGATTATAACTTACTGAATATTTTAGGTACCATCTGACGTTTAATAAAATGATTTCTCCTTCGTAATGTTTCCACTTAAAGGAATTAGATAGCATATTATCGTTCTATTGATTTTCTCCTTATTCAATTGGACCCTTATTATGATTTCTTGCAACAGAACCCTAAATTTTGATCGTTATAACATTTAAAATAAATTTAAAATATCCATAACTATTTATATAGTTAATGTACAGTCATATCATATGCGGCATGAAATATATCTAAGTTTATAATTTCTCTGCATAATAGGGGTGGGGTAAAAAACATAAGCAAAACAGATAAAAATATTGTGCCAGAAGCTACAAGCAAAAATAATGCGGCAATAAAACAAGAAATATTCAATAGTTCATTTCTACGATCCTATTTTGGTACTTTCCACCTCTACTATCCGATTTTGGTACTTTCCACCTCTACTATCCGATTTTGGTACTTTCCACCTCCACTATCCGATTTTGGTACTTACCATTACTAAAAGTAGTCCAATTTGTGGTTCCATTGCAAAAAAAACACTACAAAGTCATAAAGCGGGTGATACAATTAATACAAAACAAAAAATGTCCATTGCATTAATTAGTATAATACTATTATCGGCAACTGCGCTCGCAGCTTCCACAACAAAGTCTACAAATGCTCCAGCCCCTGTAGCTGCCTTTACTGCATATCCAACATCAGGAGACGCTCCACTGTCAGTGAAATTTACTGACAAAAGCACCGGTTCCCCCATTGAATGGAAATGGAATTTTGGAGATGGATCTAAGATAATAGATGGAAATACTTCAGATTATAAGAATCCAACTCATGTTTATTCAAAAGCTGGAACTTATACAGTGAAAGAGACAGCAATTAATGCAGTGGGTAGAAACACAGTAACTAAATCTAATTATATTACAGTGAAGTAATAAATATATACTAAAGGTTAAGATTGGAAGCGGGGAGTTTATTGGGTTCCGTTGCAAAAAATCAGATCATTTTACAAAACAAGTGAAAACCTTCACAATTAGAAAAGTTAATCATTCTCATCACCTGGAAAAATAGTACAATAAAGGTACAATTATAGCCTTAAAGTGTGAGAAGAAAATTTTTGCAACACAACCTAATTTCTCAATTCCATTTCCGGTTATTGACTTCTGCTTAAACTAAATTGTTTAGGGTTATTATTTCGGTAGTGGGCATGAGTTATTGAAAACAACAAGCACAAGAATCTCTATACATTTTCCTCAAATAAGGTGGATGTACTTCCTTTTTTGGAAATTGATCAATAACTCACGTACACGACCGAAAATTAGCGAAATACTGAAATTAGATTTAAAGCTGGTTAACGTGTGGCTCAACTCCCACGACACATATAAACACTGAATCATTTTTCCATAAAAGTTTAGCTTGAGAGATTATGTTTGGATCATATGTAAACCAAATAATTACACACAATAAGGGGCATCATTTCAAAATCATTATCAGCAAAAATAATCGAAAATGAAATGTCGACCTACCTAATATAGGTTATATACTTTTTTAGGCTCTTCGTTGTTTTGTGTGGATATCTTCATAAAAACCGTTAATCACCAGCACAAGAAGTTTTTTGGGCCGGTATCACTCTATCTTTGAAGCGTGAGCTTGAAGAGCTTTGAAAGGCTCTGTGAGCCTCTTTTACATCTCTTTTTTGTGTGGTAATGCATATTATCAAAGCGATCTACACACCTCAAAAAACACCCTAGAA
Source organism: Methanosarcina spelaei (assembly GCF_002287235.1). Lineage (GTDB taxonomy): Archaea > Halobacteriota > Methanosarcinia > Methanosarcinales > Methanosarcinaceae > Methanosarcina > Methanosarcina spelaei. Next base: position 9,817 of record NZ_LMVP01000553.1, on the reverse strand, counting down.
GAGGTTTGATCACTCAGCTTTTGGCCGTTTTGCGGTATTTTGAGTTGTATTTTGACTTGGTCACGTCACCACAAATTCCTGAAAAGCCTCATAAGCTAACCCCTTTAAACATATTGGTTTAACGATTCGAGGTTTTTTATACTTTTTGATCTATTATTGTTACAGGAAAAAAATAGTTTTATTTAAATAAAACTATATAAGTGATGTCGCATGACAACGACGAAAGGTGAACTACTCAAGGCAATTCATGATCATTGCCTTGAATGTTGTGGTGGATCATCCACATGGGTGCAAACATGTCCTGAATCAGAATCATGCAAGCTATGGTCATATCGACTGGGTAGAAACCAAACACCGGTCAGTGAAGTGAAACAATTACAAGGTCGCCGACTGGCTGAACAGCGGAAGCGAATGAAGGACGAAAAAACTAGAACAGGCACGTAGTGTACTCATATACAAATTCTCTGTGAAGCCGTTGGCTGTGGGCAACTTCACCGCCTAGGTCAAAAACTAAACGGTATTAATTTTGTTACTAATTTAAGGTTAAGTTCGAGTTAACCTTAGTTCCAATTTTTGCCTCTTTTTTGACATCTTTTTATGCTCAAGCAATAAATCCAGATTAGGTGCTAGCCAGCCATTCGGAAATAATGTATAGACTTACCTTAATTATTATATATAATGTCCAGACTTTTAATAAACAATGATCAAAATCAGTTTCAAGCAGGGAACACTTCTTATTGAAGGTAATGTGAGAGTTCCCAATGCAGTCTGGGATGAAAGAAGCGGAAGTTTCAGGGCTCTTGCCCTTTATTACAGAGATATAATAAATTATCTGAAACATTCTAAGGTCCAATTTAAGGACGAAGTGCTTGACCTTCTTCCATGTCCGGATTTAGCAGCAGCTTATGAAGCTTCCGGAAAGAAACTTAAGTTAAGGGATTACCAGGCCGAGGCTCTTGTGACCTGGGGCGAAAACAATAGATGGGGAGTGCTTGTCTTGCCAACAGGGAGCGGAAAAACTCTTGTTGGAATCAGGGCAATTGCAGGCTGCAATACTCCTACCCTGGTGGTTGTCCCGACGCTTGACCTGCTTGAACAATGGAAAAAACAGCTTGAAGAAGCTTTTTTAATGGAAATCGGAAAGCTTGGGGGTGGGGAGAAGAAAATTCTTCCGATAACCGTTTCTACATATGACTCTGCTTATATTCACGCCGAAACTCTTGGAAATAGATTCGGCCTCCTTGTTTTTGACGAAGTACATCATCTGCCTGCAGCCGGATACAGGAGCATTGCCGAGTTTTCCGCAGCGCCTTACAGGCTTGGGCTAACAGCCACTTACGAACGGGAAGATGAGTTACACTCGGAGCTTAGCAGGCTTGTAGGGGGAAAAGTATACGAAAAACACGTATCAGAACTTGCAGGCAGCCACCTTGCCCCTTACCGGATCAAACGGATAGCTGTTGCACTTACGGATGAGGAAAGGAAAGAATACGACAAATTTTATTCGATTTATACAGATTATCTCCGGAAAACCGGAATAGTTCTTCAGGGGCCAGGGGATTTTCAGAAACTGGTCATGAGAAGTGGAAGAGATCCTGAAGCCAGAAAAGCCCTTCTTGCAAGAAACACAGCCAGAGAACTTGCTTTCAATACCGACTCAAAACTTGAAAAACTTAACGAGATCCTTAAAGCACATCGGGAAGACAGGATCTTCATTTTTACAGAACATAACCGGCTTGTCCACCGGATTTCCAGGGAATTTCTCATTCCTGCAATTACCTACAGGACGCCTGCAAAAGAAAGGAGTTCCATCCTTGAGAAGTTCAGGGAAGGAAAATACAGAGCTGTGGTCACTTCAAAGGTGCTTGACGAGGGAATTGACGTTCCTGAGGCAAGTATAGGGATTATAGCAAGCGGCACAGGGAGCAAATTAGCATATATCCAGCGCCTCGGAAGGATTCTCAGAAAGAAAGAAGGAAAAGAAGCTATACTCTACGAAATTATAACCGAAGAAACGACAGAAGCCGGAACTGCCAGAAGAAGAAAAGAAGCTGTTTCAAACCGAAAAGGCTCTGGAAGGCCAGTGCAGGAAAAACAGATGAAGAAAGAATCAGAAAAGGAAAAACAGATGAAAAAAGAATCAAAAAAGGAAAACCAAATTAGAAATGAGCCAGGAAAAGAAGGCCAAATAACTAAAGAACAAGGAAAAAGAGCCCAAATAATCAACGAAGAAGGACACGAAAGCCGGATAAATAAAGAAAAAAGCTCAGGAGGCAGCTCACCTGCTCACTTCTGACCTTCTTGTAACCCGGATTTCCGGAGGGAAAATAAAGCCTGTATACGCAGCTTTTAATCCCGAAAACCTGGAACTTTCAAGGCTTTTGATAGAAACTTTCGAGCAGAGTATCGGAAAAACCTATGGGGACCTTCTGGCTGAACTTGATGGTTACGAGGAAATGAATTATCGCTTTATCAGGGGGCTTTCCCAGCTGCTTGGAAGGCGCACCGTTATAGAAACGGATGCAGCCGTTGACCCTTCTCTGGCAAGGGAAACGGTTTTTGAAGCCTGCAGTGGCATGGCCCTTTCTCCTGCCGAGAAAAAAGAAGCTCTGCAAAAAGCTGCAAAAAAGCTTTCAATTTCGGTAAAGGAACTTGAAAAGGCACTCTGGGCGGACCTTGAGGAAAATCAGATCGTCAAAAGTTTCGTACCCCTTTCTCCGGCAGAACTCCTGATACAGTACAATATTTCCCTAACTCAGACTCTGCTCTTTAAAGCAGTTGACCTCGACATCTGGATAAAAGGCGATTTTCAGAAAATCCTCTGGAAAATTCTTCGTTCGGGACTTATGTACTCCCTGGAAGATACTGACGAGAGAAGAGACAAAATCGATAGAGAGAGATATAGGGATAAAGAAGGAAATGAAGGAAGTGAAGGAAAAACTAAAGAAGGAAAAACCGGAAAAACCAAAGAAGGAAAAACCAAAGAAAAATTTGACGAACTAAAAGCCGTCCACCTGCATCTTGATGGGCCTGCATCTCTTTTTCGGATATCGGAACGCTATGGGAACTCCTTTGCAAAAATCTTTCCTGCCCTGTTAAGATCAAAAGGCTGGAGGCTCAAATCAGGCATTCTTCACAAAGGCTACCAGGGGAAGCGCGTCCTGGATTTTACCCTTGACGACTCGGAAAAATTTTTCAAAATTACTCCTGAAGCAGCCATGTACCCTGAGACTATTTCTAAGGGGATTCAAGTTAAAGAAGAAAAGGGAATATATGAAGCCGAAAAAGAAACCGGAAAAAAAACCGGAAAAGACGTCGAAATTGAGGAAATCGACGCCGAAGAAGAGGCCTATGACAGCACGCTTGAACAGATATTTGGCAGCCTCAGTTTGGGAAGCTGGAAGATTAAAAGGGAGCCAACGATTCTTAAAGCCGGAAAATACGCTTTTGTCCCGGATTTCTCCCTCCAGAGAGATGGAATGAGGGTATATCTGGAAATAGTGGGATTCTGGACCCCCGAATATCTTGAAAATAAGATTGAGAAACTCAAGCAGGTAAAGGAACCTGTGATTCTCCTGATTGACAGGAAACTCAAGTGTTCTGAAAAGGATTTCCCTTCACAGGACGTAATCTTCTTTGATAAAAAAATCCCGGCAAATAAGGTCATGCAGATACTCAGGAAGTACGAGGAAAAAAAGCTTTCAGAAGACAGGTCAAGATTGGAAGATATGGAATTCCCGATTTCAGGAGAACTGGTAAACCTTGAGGAAATCGCAACCGGAAAAGGAGTTATGCCGGATGCCTTAAAGGAAGTGGTTGCAGACAGGCTTGCAAAGGCCGGAGAACTGAAAAAAGCCGGAGAACCAGGAAAGTCCAGAGAGTCAGAAAGAACTGGAGAATTCGGAAAAGCAAGAGAGTTCGAAGGATTCAGGGAACCCGGAAAAGCCGAAGAATTCGGAAAAGTCGAAGATCTGGAGAAATATCGAGGTTACGTTCTCCTTGAAAACTACTTAATTCACAGGAAGCTGCTTGAGAAAATTGACATGGGACTTGAAAAACCAGGGTTAGTAGAAACTTACGCCGATGCAGTAAAGGTCTTTGAAGGTTTCGGGCTTGACCGTAGCCTCTATTATCCTGTGCTTGATCATCTGAGGTATAAGGTTATCTGGACAGGGCTGAGTGAAGAGAGTGCAAGGGTGAGGAAAACAGGAGTTTGAATAAAACTCACAGAAACCTGAACAAAAATTTTAGAGAAATAACAGGTTAAATAAATATTCATTGGTCATCGGTTAAGGAAAAATCGTTATCAATTGCATTGATTTTCATAAAATTTGTTAAATTATTCATCAAATGCAAAACTGGAATCTGATATCGATTTCAATTTAAACACTAAACATTTGGGTTTGAGTTTTTCCGTCGAAATCGAGATCAGCAGCTCAAAATCTTAACCGAATACAAATGAATAAATATTATATGTAATAATGTATAAATCTAACAGGTTATAAGCTTCTTTCCAAGTCCTAAACTTCTTTAACTTCACTTCTTCAAGCTAATACTCCTTCAATCTAATTTTCATTCCGGTTTTTACTCGGGGTATTCCACACTCTTTTTTACAGGTTTGAAAAGCTTCATAAACTCGTGCACGTCCTCCGGAAAGTCCGTACTGACGGCAAGCCCGATTTCTTTTGCCTCTCCAGCTGACAGAGGAGTACTGTGGATCATCTCTCCGCTGACCAGTTTTTCAATCACTTCATCGAGCCTGCTTTCTCCGGTTGGACCTGGCTGGATTTTGCCTTCAAGAAGCTCTTTTGCGACATTTCGTGTGAGTTTGAGGGCTTTTCTTGAGATATCGCTAATGACAAGAGTTGTATCGTCGGCTTTTTCTTTTTTAGTTTCTGCGGCATAAATCCAGGAAGGGGCTGGATAAGTCCCGCGCAGGAGATCTCCTACCTGGGGATCAATTGGTCCGATAACCGCATCTTTGTCCATCACGATTTCATTTGCTGCAAGGGCTATAATTGTGCCTCCTGACATCGAATAGTGCGGAATAATAACTTTTGTATTTTTCGGGTGCCGCCGCAGGGCGCGTGCAATCTGGATACTGGAATGGAGCTGCCCGCCAGGAGTATGCAGGATCAGTTCAAGTGGATAATCTTTGTATTTTCTTATCCAGCGCAGGATCTGCTCGGCATCTTCTTCATCTATGTACTGGTAGGCAGGCAGTCCGAAAAGAGAGATTGCCTCTCGCCTGTGAATCATAGTAAGCACTTTGCAGCCGTGGCTTTTTTCCAGAGCTTTCAATTTTGCCATGCGCCGCAATCGGATTTGTTTTATCTGAGATTGCGGGTAAATTATTGCATAGAGTAACAGAAGTACAAATAAAAGGGACATCAAGTCCCAGAGACTAATTGTCGTGCTGTCAAGCGTAACCAGAATATTCCCCCAAAAACCTCCTGAGGTCACCTTTAAAGCTAACTTTTGACTACCTGATCAAAAGGTAAGATAAAATCTAAAATGAAACAACTCTCAGGTTTAATCCCATAATAAATTGTCTTGCAGGTTTTTAATTTTTGGCTCCCTACTGTAGAAAATGGCCTCTTCCAGGAGTACCGGAAAAACTCTGAAAAAGAACAGGAACTCTGCAACGTATTATGGAGAAATTATTTTGAGCCCGATTATCCCTGAAAAAATCAGAATAATACAGAAAGCTCTGGCAAAGTCCATGGGCTCATTAAAGAGCAGGACGCCGAGAATCGTAGTACCGATAATCCCTATTCCGGTCCAGACTGCATAACTGGTACCTATTGGCAGAGTCTTCAGGGCCTGGGAGAGGAAATAGAAGCTAAGGAACATGCAGACAACGGTAAGGATGCTTGGATAAAGCTTTGTAAAACCTTCAGTATACTTCAGCCCGATTGCCCAGGCTGCCTCAAAAAGGCCTGCGATAAAAAGGAAGATCCATTCCATTTTTGTTCTCAACCTGCTCATGTAAATTTTAAAGGTTGCTTGAAGATAGCAGCCAAAATGTGTTAAAAACCTTCTTCTTCTTATAACCTTGCCTGCGAAAAGCCTGGAAAAAAATTGCACAGGTCCTAAAATACATAAAATAAATATTAATTCGAAGCTTAGAAACCAGAAAAATTCAAAATAGGAATCAAGGATTATAATCTTAACTGAGGATCAGAACTGAAAATCAGAACTGAAAATCAAAATTAGGGACCAGAACTGAGAATCAGAACAGGAAATCAGAACTAAGTATTAGAACTAAATAGTAGAGTTAAGACTCGGAAGAAATAGACAATAAGCCTTCATTGGTCATCGGTTAAGGAAAAATCGTTATCAATTGCATTGATTTTCATAAAATTTGTTAAATTATTCATCAAATGCAAAACTGGAATCTGATATCGATTTCAATTTAAACACTAAACATTTGGGTTTGAGTTTTTCCGTCGAAATCGAGATCAGCAGCTCAAAATCCTTAACCGAATACAAATGAATAAGCCTTTAACCAATGTGAAATAATATTCCAGTATGGCAGCTCCGAAGTACCTGAAACGTTACTTTAAGGTGCACAGAGATGAAATGCCTGCCCTTTTTAAAATATCCGAAAGGATTCAGGTCCAGTTTGATCCGGGCATGCCGCTTGAAGAACTCAGGGAAATTCATAGCAATGAGATCGTAGAGTATCGAAAACTTAAAGAACACCTTGAACTAGAAGCCGCAAAAGCCCTCACCTATAAAGATGCGAATGACAGGCTGGCACTTTTTACAAGAAGCTTCCTGGCACTTCCGAAAGCCAGTCCCTCTCTTCTTGACATTAAAGTTGAGATTGCAGACAGAATGCTGTCTAATTGCCAGTGCTGTGGGTGGCGGTGTGAGGTTGACCGGAAAGTCGGCGAAAAAGGCTTCTGCAGGCTAGCTGATACTTCCAATTACGCTTCTGAGTTCCTGCACATGGGAGAGGAGCCTGAGCTTGTACCCTCTCACACGATCTTTCTTACAGGTTGTGCTTTTGCCTGCGTTTACTGTCAGAACTGGGATCTCTCAACTAGTCCTGAAGCCGGGACCCGAATTGAGTCCAGGAAGCTTGCAAAACTGATCGACCTTCGGAGAATGCATGGGGCCAGAAACGTGAATTTCGTTACCCCTACTCCACATGCACATACTGTGCTAAAGATAGTGCGAGAGATCTCTGTAAATACGCCTGTGATCTGGAACTCAAATATGTATCATTCCTCTGAAGTTGCAGAGCTCCTCGAAGGGGTTGTGGATGTTTATCTGGGAGATTTTAAGTACGGAAATAATGCATGTGCCCGGAAATATTCAAAAATAAAAAATTACCTGGATATCGTACAGCCAAATTTTGAATTTGCCTATAAAACCGCAGAAGTTCTCCTTCGCCACCTTGTACTTCCAGGCCACCTGGAATGCTGTACAAGGCCAATTGCCGAATGGGTTGCAAAACATATCCCGCAGATCAGGTTCAACTTGATGTTTCAGTACAGGCCATGTTACCGGGCTATGGAATATCCGGAAATTGGACGCCTCCTGACTCCGGAAGAAGAGGTTAAGGCGATAAAGATTGTAAGAGAGGCAGGTATTGAGGACTTACTGGTCTGATAGTAGATAGTACTGGTCTGATCACAACATAGTTAGATATGATAGTTAGATACTATTAGATGATCTGATCACAGCCATACTGTTAGATATAGTTAGAAAATATTAGATAGAATTGGCCTGCTATTGAGCAAGATTTAGTTCACAACGCATTCCCGCTTAAGTTCGAAACATTATTGCATGATATTTATATTCGTAGTACATTGATTGTACATAACACATCTCAAAATCATTTTTGTTTGCAATTTTCTGAATTTTGTAAGGGTTGTGGGTAAAACCGGAAAGGTCTCTTGGACGGTTTTTTAAGGTTGCTATTACTGAAGTCTGAACACCGCAACCTAATCTGTATAAGGCTTTTAAAGGTCCAGCATTCGGTGTAAACACTCCTAGTTTCCACAATGGATATAATCGTGGGTCCAGTATGTCAAAAAAAACTATTTTACCGTCCGTACTGAGATACTCTGATGCCTTAGCAAGAAAACCATCAATTTCTTCAAAAGTTAAGTACTGGACTACGCCAGCTGCAGTTATTCGATCAAAGTCTGAGTCCAGGTTCTCCCAGAGAGTCTCATGGTCAGCAAGTATAAGATCGATATTATTACATTTTTTTTCACTGATCCTTTTACTTGCTTCTCCAAGCATGGATGGAGAAAAGTCTACTCCTAAGAGCTGTTCATATTCAGGAGCATAGTAAGTCAGGAGTTCTGCAGAGCCACATCCGAAATCAAGCAGCGATTTGCCTCCATCGAGGTGGAATAATTTTTCTCTGGCTTCCATAGCAAGAAACTCTTCAGAAGAATATCTATGTCCTCCGTGTGTCTTATCCTTAAAAAAGCTTTTCCAGATGCTTTTTGGCTTTGTATGTATTTTTTCCGTGTGTTTTCTACTTTTTACTTCCATACTCCCTTCCCCCCAATATAACTCTTTAGATGATTAATTCTCTAATTTACTTTTGATAAATATATTTGTCAAATATATTATTTCTTAAGTTCGTTAATTTGTAATGAAGTGACCAGAGGCTTTCAATTAACTTATTAGATAGAAAAATAGCGTATTCTATTTTCTTTAAGAAAGAATCTTCAGGTCCTTTTATCTTGAGGATAGTGCACTATTTTCTCCACTTCCATATTAATACTCCTATTTGATAATTAAATATATACTTTATCTCTAAAAAGATAACGTTAATGAGGAATGCTAGCACATGTCTACAGACAATACAGTCTACAGAATATTTTATTATCAAAGCTATTTCCAATTTTAGTATATTTTTTAATTTAAAAATATTCTTAACAAACTTTAGTATTATTTTGCTTCATTTTTATTCGTTTCTTTATATTTTTTAGACCTTATTGTATACTTTTAGAAAACTATATATATAATTAATAGGAAATAACTTACCGCCTTCCTAATAAAATATGAAGACAATCGTCAGTCACTCTTTGATAAATAAGGGACAGAAAAAAGGGACAGAAAAAATGGCAGATACAGAAGCATTACTCTTCGAGGTTGCTGATGCGGTAATCTCCTGTAAAAAGGAAAAAGTAATCGAAACGGTAGGAAAAGCGAAGTTAAAGCTCTCCCCTGAGGAAATCATAGAAAAAGGGCTCTCATCAGGCATGAACCAGGTAGGAATTCTTTTTGAGAGAGGGAAACTTTTTCTGCCCCACGTGATGATGGCAGCCGATGCAATGGCTGCCGGGGTAAAACTGCTTGAAGAAGATTTGCCAGCAGGCACACAGGAAAAGAAGCTTGGTGTTATCGTAAACGGAACAGTTGAGGGCGACGTCCACGACATTGGCAAGTCCATAGTGTCAACAATGCTCCAGTCTTCTGGTTTTGAGGTATATTATCTTGGTAGGGATGTGCCTACAAGGAGCTTCATCGAAAAGGCAAAGGAAGTCAATGCTGATATGATTGGAATTTCAGCCCTTATGACGACAACCCTTCAGGGACAGAAGGACGTAATTGAGCTCCTCAAAGAAGAAGGACTAAGGGATAAAGTAAAAATTATGGTAGGTGGAGCCCCTGCAACTCAGGCCTGGGCTGACAAAATAGGTGCCGATTGCTACGCCGAAAATGCAAGCGAAGCTGTGGCAAAAGCAAAAGAACTGCTACTCTGAGCCTCAACTTTCGATAAACTCAGTTAGTCTAAACTAAATTCATTTGAAAGAGGATAAAAATGGCAACTGAATACGCTTTG
>NZ_LMVP01000552.1 GCF_002287235.1 Methanosarcina spelaei | reverse complement strand
AGAATGAGTATTTATGTTGAAACTAAGTTTTTAGGTTAGACTAAGTTTTTAGGTTGAACTAAGTTTTTGATTTGAATATAGATTTCTTGTGGGGTTTAAGTTTCACGTTACATCTTCCTGTTGAACAAAAGAATGGTGTTCAAGGCGTTCAATTCTCTTTTCAAGGTTTTCTATTTGCTGAAAAATCTCTTCTGAGGTTTTTCCGTCTTCTCCCTGCTCAGCACCTGACTTTTCTTCTCCGGCTTTCTCGGCAAGTTTTTGGGCAAGCTGCATAAACTTGTCCAGTTTCATAACCGGAAAGGTCTCGAACCTGCACAACCCCATGAAAGGAAAGACGGAAGATGCATACGTTTTTTCGTCGTCAGTTTCGTAAATTATAAAAGTGCGGTAACCGGTGAGGTCAGTCCACTCATCTATTATTTTAATACCCTTTGGGTATTCGTAATTCGCATATAATTCCGCAACTTTCAAGGAGTCTTTCGGCTCCCAGGTTATTATATCCATCAGTAACATTCCCTCGTACCCCCAATATCAAAATATGGTTTGATTCCGTTTAATCGAAATCCTGTTGTTCTACCAGACTCGTATCAGCTTCAAAAATACATTTGTCAAAGTTAAGTATTGTTTCTCTTCAAACGGGCATATACTTTTAGGAACAAGTGTTCAGCAAAACAAGTCTGAAAAAGGTTTTTTATTTGTTTGAGTTAAAACTCAAGCTGTCTCTGGTTAAAATATCAACAAATTTTACAGTCTGTGCCTGAAAGAGCCGGAGTAGAATTTTAAAAAAATAAAACCTAAAAATACCATTTTTTCTGGCTAAAAACTTACTTTCTTAAAATCTGAACATAATTTTCTATGTACACATCTTTGGGTACTGACCTTATTGCAATGTATAAAAGTACAGGGACAATTATCATGTCATCAAGATAACCAATTACAGGGATGAAATCCGGTATTAAATCAATTGGTGATAATGCATAACCTATGGCGATCCATAATAATACTTTAGCAGTTTTGGGAGTCCGAGGATCTTTATATATAAGCTTACATAGTTCTATGTACTTTTTTGCATTGTTCTTTATTTCTTTTAGCTTCAGCATAACAACATAAATACAGAACTGATTGTTTATAAATAATTATCTCTATTATTTAAAATATGTATTCAGTAATCTAAAAAAGTTATACTCTTATTAATGAATAATCAAATAAAAACGAACAAAGCGAGGCACGAGTATTAAGTGAGAACTCTACAACCTGGAAGTAGATGCATTTTGAGGAAAGGCTCTATTTTGAGATTAGGGAATGTAAGGGATTTTACCTAAATTTTCTTGCATTCCTATATATTTTCCAACTTACCAATCTTATCTTTAAGATAAGAAAACATAGTTTTAGGAGGCGAAATACAGTAAATAGTTAGTTTACAAATAAATATTGATCCATGCCGGAAATTGTGGGGTTCCTGGTAATCGGATACATTTTTTCTAGCTACTATCTTAAAATTAGATAATCTTGGTTCTCAAATTACTCATTATACTAATTACTCATTATACTAAGGAGTCGTCACAGAACAAACTATGTATAAGTTTCGATTGGATGCCTTGATTTTCAAGATCATTATCACCAATTAAAAATTAACTTTATGAAAAGTTTGCCTAATCTGTTTTGTGACAGTTACTAAGGCTCGAACTTTATGAACTTATATATTATTTTATAAATACTTCAACTTTTCTATTTAGTAACAAATAAGAAAATTTTTCACAGATGTCTGCTATTAATTTCATGAGTTATATGAACAAAAAATATTTACAGCTTGTAATGTTAAGTTCATTAGGCTTGCTTATGATCGCAAACATCGCCGCCGCAGGCACCTATCTAAACTGGTGTGGTAAAGAGTGGTGGGTAAGAAGTGGAACTGGTAATCCCGGTGGTAACTATTGGAACAGTTCAGGCAACAGTGTTTGGGTTGATGAAAACCAGAAACTACACCTGACAATCCAGAAAGTCGGAGGTACGTGGTATTCAACAGAGGTCGATACAACATCTGCTGACTATACTTACGGCGTATACACGTGGAAGGTCTCATCACCAATAATGAATCTCGATCCGAACATCGTAGCTGCTATGTTTTTCCGCCATAATGATACTAATGAGATAGATATTGAAGCTACTAAGTGGGGCTGGGTATACAGTGATAGACTTAGTTATAGTGTCCAGCCAAACGCATACCAGAGTTCGATAACTTATGACTCTCCTTACCAGTACGCTACAAACGTGACATACATGTTCGACTGGGATCCAACGTATGTCCACTTCACCGCAAAGCTATCTAACGGAACTGTCATATCCGATTGGAACTGTACGGACCGGACAAGCATTCCACACGTAGAAGGCGGAGTTGCGATGCAGATGTGGCTTATGAATCACCTGGCGCCGAAAAATGGAAAGAATGCAGAGATGGTTTTATCTGACTTTAGTTACATACCATCTTAACTGAGGCAAAAACCTCTTTTCTTTTTTATTTAGATAGAATAATAACAAGAACCTCTTTTTCACTTACAAGTGTCCGTTTGTTTTTTTGTTTGAAGAATACTTGTGAATCTATCTGGTATTGTAAGGCCAAGTCTGATTTTTGATATGCTCTAAGAAGTTGCCTTAAAACTCAAGTTGTTTCCACAACTATATAATGGGTAATTTAGTCTTAAACTCAGATATAATGGGTAACTTTGTTTTAAACTCAGATATGATAGGTAATTTTGTTTTAAACTCAGATTAATGGGTAATTTTGTTTTAAATACGGATATAATGGGTGATTTAGTTTTAAATTCAGACCTTAAATTTTTCCAAAATAAAGTACATATTTGACCTTAGGTTTTCTCATATGAGTTAATTATTCGATATCTGTCATACAATAGGCATTATGTTTTGAATTTATAATTGACATTTAAATGTCTAATGCTACTGTTTTTCAGTCCAAATGAGTAAACCTTATCCCAGGTATAGGATCAAATTTAATTTTAAGATAGATTCTCAGTAAATAATTCATTAAATTGTTATACATAAAATAAGCGGATTTTCTGGTTAATAGTTACTATAAATGCCATAAATTAGTTTTCAGGAGATATTTTTTCGATATTTCTATATAACAATTAAAAGTTCCCTCAATAAAACTCAAGATTTTGTATTTTTAAGTATACAGAACTGCAATTTTTCTTCCTAACACAGCAGTATTCTGCTAATTATATATACTTGAAGTAAATTTATTCCGCTATATCCTGCCAATTAATTGAAAAATGAGGTCATAATGACCTAAATGATATAATTTTAATCTCATTTTTTATTATTATGGTGATTATAATTTTACTTGAAATTTATTAGCAGTAAGTGATTAGGGGGAATTGCGAAATGACAACCGTTCTGCCTACACGGAACAATGTCATCGCGTTTGTGCCAGCTCATAATGAGGCTGATATAATCCGTTCGACTATTGAATCCATTCTTAATCAAACAGTCAAAGTGGATATTGTTGTAATAAGTGATAACAGTACAGATGATACGGTTAGTATAGTAAGAAGTATAGCTGCCATTGATAACCGCGTAAGTTTAATAGAAACTGTTGGAAATAAATTCAAAAAGTCTGGGGCACTTAATACCGCCTATAAAAGTATCGATCTGAACTCATATGACTATGTATTATCAGTAGATGGTGATACAATCCTGGCTCCTGATCTTGTTGAGCAGGCATTAACAGAATTTCGGCTAGATCCTTTGCTTGGTGCAGTGTGCTCTCGTGCAGGCGTAGTTAAACAGATAACTAACGGGTTTCTTGAAAAGCTGGTATATCACTGGCAATATGTCGAATATGCAGAATTTGACAGAAGCCGGGTTAGTCAGGATAGGGGAATTAAAGTCGCTCACGGGATGTGTACTGTATATAAGGTAGAAGCAATAAAAGCAGTTATGGAAAGACGTATAGCTACCGGAAAACTTGACTGCACTTTATATGATATTCATAACATTACTGAAGACTACGAGTTGACAGTAACTCTAAAAGAACTTGGTTACCACACAGCTGCAGGTTTTGGAATGCATGCCTGGACAGATGTCCCGTTAAAGCTAAGAGAGTTATGGAAACAAAGGGTCCGCTGGCTTCGCGGCGGGCTTGATACATTGTGGGAGCACGGATGGAATAAAAGCACCAGAAAAGATATCCTGAACGCCGGACTCTTCTGGATTATGTTGTCTTTCCAGGTTGTTCTGCTGTATTACGCTTTATGTGACATGGTCAGGGGTGTTTATCTCCCAAATAAGATGTTTTTGATGGTAATGGGTATAATGTACGTTGACTGTGTTTATACACTGCGATATGTGCAGAATCCCAGTATTTGGGACTATCTCGTAAGGATGACATTTATTCCTCAATTATTCTATGCATGGTTCACAATTGCTCAGCTAATCTATGCATACTACTTATTCCTCTTCAAGCCTAACCAAGAGTGGTAATTCAAGAGTGGTAATATGTCATTGATGCAATACCTGCATACACTTTTCACTTCTTACACAGTTAATCTCTTCAATAGCTGGCATATAATATTGCCTCGTGACCTGCATTTGATTTTCACTTATTACGTGTTTAATCAGTTAGATAACTGGAGTGTGTTACTGCCGCGATACCTGCAAACGTTTGTCTCAGTAGTGGTTTCGGCTGATGTTACTTTAAAATTGTCAAAAGACATATACAAAACAAACGTTTTACAGAAGAATCGAAAAGGATTGTTAAAATTAAACTGGACAATTCCTGTATGGACTCGTGAAAAGACACATCCTGAATTTGATAAATACAGTATGTTTCCTGGCGAATTCTGCATAAGTAAATACATTACCGTGAGAAGACACGTAGAGACAATGATACGTAGGAGTAAACAGTGCATTAAGCTGAGATTGAAAAATATCTGTTCGCCTGATTGGGAAATGGCTAACCTGGAGCTTGTTGATATCATTGATATTCGGAAGGTTGAGTACCTCATGAGTGATTTCTATCAGCATGTCCCTATCTCCCTGGGTCTGAATGACCTCAAAGGCAATGTCCTGGTAGGTGTCGGATGGCAGGATGTCTGTACTAAATTTCATAGAGTTTGTCCTGAAACCCGCAAGTACTGTGTAGAGTGCAACATAAAACTCTCCAAAGCCTCTCTCCCTGGAGAGTTTAAGATTTACAGGTGCAAAAACAATATGTGGGACATGGCTGCTCCAATTATGATAGATGACCGACACATTGGCGATATTTACGCAGGGCAGTTCTTTTTTGAGGATGAGCCTGTGGATTATAACTTTTTTCGTTCTCAGGCAAGGAAACAAGGCTTCAATGAGGAAGAATACATAGCAGCGCTTGAAAAGGTTCCGCGGTTGAGCAGGGAAGCTCTGGATAAAGCTATTGACTTCTTGTTGACGTTTGATAAAGTACTCAATTATAAATACAATAGAAAAATTAACAACAACTCCATGGCATTCCAGATTCCCAGATATTCTTTCCAAAATCAGATTCTTATAAATGAGTTTAACGAAGACGATTAATACAGCGTTAATAACATCATAGCTTTACCGCTGTTTATTTTTTAGTCTCATCTGTTGTAAAACTATGTTGTGTTAACTGCAATACTTGTGGTACGTTTTTTGGAATCTGCTATATTGAAAAATCTTACAAAACGTATGAGAAATTTTTCCTTCTTTTTTAGGAGTTTTTCCTCATACAGAAACCTTAGTAAAGATCGTCACTGGAATCCTCTTTGTTTTCAATACATTTTAAGGCTTCAAGTTTCCTTTGTGCATCTGCCATATCGGGATAGAGACGCAGGATTTCATTGAAGGTGTTTATGGCCTCAGTATATCTTCCCATTTTTCCCAGAATAACTCCTCTGTAATTCATGGACTGAACATCGTGAGGTTTTATCCTGAGTAGTCTGTCAAAGGCTCTCAGTGCATCTTCATACTCTTCTATTTTTGCAAGAGAGATTCCTAGATATTTTAAGGACTGCTCGTGCCAGGGGTTAAGGGCAAGAGCTTCGCCAAATGCCCGGCAGGCAGTTTCATAGAGCTTCTGTTTGAAACAGACAACTCCTACACTATAAATTGCCTTGATGTTTTCAGGGTCTTTTTCCAGTATAAGGTCAAAGGCTTTCAGGGCTTCTCTGTACATTTCAAGCTTGCAGAATGCGATTCCTTTGCAGTTCAGGATGTTGATATTCTCCGGAGAAATATCAAGGATGCGGTCAAAATAATCGATAGATTCCTGAGGTCTATCAAGCTTGATAAGAGTCATGGCTGCATTGTACAGGACTTCTTCATTCTTCGGATTGAAAAGGGCAGCTTTTTCAAAGGCTTTCAGGGCTGCCTCCGGGCTTTCGAGTTCCAACAGGCAGAGCCCAAGGTAGTTCAAACTTTCAGGATCTTCTGGTGAAGCTTCCAGCAGTACTCCAAAGGCCTCGGCAGCAGCTTCGTACTCCTCAAGATTGAAAAGCACAAGCCCACTGTAGTATAGGGCTTCTCTATTAGCAGGGTCCTGTTGCAGTATTATATCAAAAGCTTCAAGAGCTTTTTCATATTCCTGAAGCTCCATTCTGGCAATCCCGAGCATATAACAGGCTTCAGTATAATCCGGGAAATCAGGGGCGTACAGGAGTACTCTTTCAAGATCCTGAGCCGTGTCCTCAAAGTTCTGGAGCTTGAAAGTCGCCACTGATCGGCTGTAGAGAATGTTTACGTTGTCAGGGTTAAGGATTAGAGCAGAACTGAAAGCCTGGCTTGCTTCCTCATACATGTTTAATCTAAGGAAGGATAGCCCGATCTGTTCCCAGGCAGCTTCCAGAGCCGGATCGAGTTCTACGGCCTTTTCAAAAGCTTCAACGGCTTGTTCATCCTGATCAAGCCCTCTTAGAGCAAGCCCTGCTACATACCAGATGTCGGAAGCATCGGGTTTTACTTCAAGAACTTTCTCAAATGTATCAATGGCAGCCTCATAACACTCCAGGTTGAGCTGGGAAAGCCCCATTTTCATCCAGGCATCTTCGGTTTCAGCGTCATTTAGTTTCTCTTTTAATACAAATTTATCTTTTAGTCCTGACTTATCTTCTAACCTTAATTTATCCTCTAACTCAAGGTCTTCTTTTGTTTTTTCTCTCTCAATTTCATCCAGGCTTAATTCGTTAACTTCTTCAGGAGATTCCGTCTGATCTCCCAGGACAGCCTGTTCGAAGGACTCCAGGGCTTCAGCATAGTATCCAAGAGAAAATAAAATAAGTCCTCTCCTGTACCAGGCTTTTTCAAAGGCAGGATAAAAGGAAAGAAGTTCTGAAAATATTCCAAGAGCTTCCTCAGGTCTGCCAAGTTCCTG
The DNA here is from genome assembly GCF_002287235.1 of Methanosarcina spelaei. Taxonomy (GTDB): domain Archaea; phylum Halobacteriota; class Methanosarcinia; order Methanosarcinales; family Methanosarcinaceae; genus Methanosarcina; species Methanosarcina spelaei. The sequence goes on along the minus strand of NZ_LMVP01000552.1, from coordinate 10,905 downwards.
AAACACCACACCTTTACCGTAGAGGGCCTCTTTTGAAGCCGAATCACTTGCTGTAAGTTTTCCAAGGGGCAGAAGGGCTTCTTCATACCTTCCAAGCTCTATCAATGAGAATGCAAACTTTTCGAAGAGTTCTTCAAAAGCCTTTGTGTTCTCGAAAGCTGGAATTTCGTCTGCATTTTCTTCTCCTGCCCTTTTTTCATAGTTTTCTTCTTCAAACTCTCCAGTATCCTTAATGTTAAAGTTCTCAGTTTCAAGTTCGAGAAGAGTGTCAACTGTAGAAACCATTTCTTCTGGCTTTCCAAGTTCGAAGAGGGCCAGGGCTTTTTTGTACAGAATTTCGAGGTCCACTGCCCCGAAACTAAGGATAACATCAAAGATTTCCACTGCTTTTTCATATTCTCTGTTTTCAAAGTGGGAGATTCCTGTATAATAAAGAATTTCGGGTTCCTGGCAGCCAAGGTCAAGAGCGTTTTCAAAGGATTTTGAGGCTTCTTCAAAGTTCCCGAGCCTGAAGAAAGCAATACCCCTGTAGTAATATAGATTTTCTTTTTTCGGGCAATATTCCAGCGCCGTTTTAAATGCTTCAATGGCCTCCGGATATTCCTCAAGCTCGAAATGAGTATAAGCTTTTTGCTCAAGGGCATAAGTGCAGTCAGGTTTCAATTTAAGGACAGAGTCATACATAGTCAAAGCTCCCTTTACTTCTCCAAGGGCTTTTAAAGCAACTCCTTTCCTGAAAAGGACAGTTTTTCGCTCCGGATTTTCCCGTAAAACCTGATCAAAGAGTCCAAGGGCTTCTTCATAAAATCCCTGCTTGAAGCAAGCTGTGCTCAGGTGTGCAAGAGCTTCAGTATCGGATGGATTTCTTTTGAGGACTTCTCTGAAACCTGAAGCCGATTCTTCATATTTCCCCAATCGCAGTAAAGCCAGGCTTCTCATGTAAAGGGCATCAAAGTTTTCAGAATTCTTTTTAAGTACAGCTTCAAAAACTCTTATAGCTTCCTCAAAGTTCCCAAGTTCGAGACAGGAAACCCCCAACTGATAACAGGTATCCCGATAAACAGGATCAAGCTCAAGGACTTTCTTGAAGTCTTTTATCGCTTCCTCATGCTGCTTCAGCTTTGAATGGGATATTCCTTTCAAATACCAGGCCTCTACAAACAGGAGATTCTCTTCGGTAAGTCTTGAGAATACCTCCAATGCTTTTTCGTAATCTTCCAACCTGATAAGTGCAAGCCCTTTCCAGTAGAACGCAGAGAACTTTTCTTCAGAGTTCTTTTGTTCAAATGAGTTTTTTTCAGAGATATTTTTTTCAAAGGTATTTCTTTCAGAGGTATTTCTTTCAGAGGTATTTCTTTCAGAGATATTTTTTTCAGATAATTTTTGTTCAGGGCAGTATACAAAAGAGTCTTTATCTGAGCCTTCACTTACTTCTTCAAAAAGAGAAAGGGCTTTATCGTACTCTCCGGATTCAAAACTGGCAATCCCCAACTCAAACTTTACTTCTTTGTTGTCAGGGTCAAGTTCCAGTATTCTGGCGAGGGTTTCAGCTCCGGATTTATAATTCTTTAACTGCAGGAAGCAAATAGCTTTTTTATGGAGTACAGAAAAGTTCTCTCGATTTCTTTCAAGTACAGCATCAAAAGCTTCAATGGCAGCTTTGTACTGTTCGGTTTCAAACAGACAGATGGCTCTGTATTCGATGGCTTCTTGCATTTCTGGATTAAGGCGAACTGCAGACTCAAAGGCATATACTGCTTCCTCTAACATATTTATCCTGTAAAGGCTAAGGCCTTTGTAATACCAGAGAATATCGGAATCCGGCTTTTCTTCAAGAGCACTCTCAAAGGTTTCCAGGGCAGGAAGGTACCTTTCAAGCTGCATTTGCGCAAATCCTTTGTAAGTACGGGCGTCCTCATAGTTAGAATTCTTGTCCTTGTAATCAGGACTCTCTATCTCATCGTATTTGGGGTTATTTATATCATCAGGATTGAGATTTTTTTCATCAAGATTGAGATTTTTTATCTCATTATAGTCAGAATTATTTACTTCTCTATAATCTAGATTTTTTGCAATTACTTCATCAAAAGCTCTTATAGCCTCTTCAAAACGTTCCAGTTTTATCAGGGAAAGCCCTTTTCTATACCAGGCTTCCCTGGACTCTGGATTCTCACTGAGTACCTGATCAAAAGCCTGAAGTGCAGTCTCATACTTTCCAATTTTCATTGCAAATTTCCCTTTCCTGAAATGGATTTCCTGATCTTCGGGACTTTTAGCAGCTAGTCTTTCAAAGGTTTCCAGGGCTTCTTCCTGCTTTCCGAGCTCAACCTGAGTAGCTGCAAGGCTATATAATAAATCGGGATAATCCGGATTAAGAGACAGGACTTTGTCAAAGCATTCCAGGGCAGTTTTCATTCTTCCTAGCTTTAGCAGAGCCGTTCCTCTGTTGTAAATGGAATCAAGGTCTTCAGGGTTAATTTTAAGAACTTCATCAAAGGCTTCACTGGCTTTTTCATATTTGTCGGCAGCCAGTAATGTTAGTCCTTTATTTCTCCAGGCATCTTCAAAGTCAGGATTGAGGCTCACAGCTTTTCCAAAAGCCTCAAGAGCTTCTTCCGTTTTTCCAAGATTTCCGAGTACTATTCCTTTATTATTCCAGCCTTTCTCAAGATATGGGTTCAACTGCAGACCTTCTTCAAAGGCTTCAAGAGATTCTTCATAACGTTCCAAAGAATAGAGTGCAAAGCCCTTATTCATCCAGCAGGCTTCATTATCGGGCTTGAGTTCAGCAACTTTCTCAAGAGCTTTCAGGGAAGGCTCGAATTTTCCACTGTCAAGGAGAATTAATCCTTTTTGGAGCCAGAGCTCGTGGTTTTCGGGTTCTTTTTCAAGGCTCAGTGTAAGAGATTCAAGGGCCTCTTCGGTACGGCCTAACTTGATCAGCATAGTGCCCCTGAACTTTTGGGCCTTAACAAGTTCTGGGTTCTGTTCAAGCATGAAATCGAAGGCTTCGAGGGCTTTTTCATATTTTCCTTCCATGGCAAGAAAACGTCCCTGCTGGTACAGGGCGTCTCTATATGAAGGGTCCAGTTCGGCAGTTCTTGAAAACGACTGTGCAGCCTCCCCAAAACGCTGCAGTTTCGCAAGAGCAAGAGCTCTGTTATACCAAATTTCCTTCATATCAGGATATATTTCAAGTACAGAGTCAAAGGCTTCAAGGGCTTCTTCATAAACCTCAAGCTTCATCAGAGCAAGGCATTTGTAATTCCATGCCTCGTAATATGTGGGGTCCAGCCTGATTGCCTCTTCGAAAGCTTTTATGGCATCATTGAGCCTGAGCAGCTGGATAAGAGCAAGACCTTTCTTGAGCCAGATTTCTTTATTTCCCGGATTTATTTTCAAGATTTTCGAAAAAGTTTTCTCGGCATCTTCGTAACGGGAAAGTTCATTTAAAAGAATACCCTTTTGATAGAGAGCAGTCTCGCTGACAGGAAATTTCCTTAAAAATGCATCAACGCATTCCAGAGCTTCTTCACTCTTTCCAAGCTTTATCAGCAAAGAGTATTTTTGTTTCCAGGCCTCTTTATATCTGGAATTTTCCCGAATCAGAACATCAAAGCATTCCAGCGCTTCTCCATACTTCTCAAGCTTTGCAAGAACCAGGCCTTTTGCATAGCAAGCGTCTGTATTTTTCGGGTTGATCTTAAGTGCGTGTTCAAAACATTCCAGGGCTTCTTCGTAACTTCTGGCTTTTGCAGTTACGGTGCCTCGGGCATACCAGGCTATTCCGCATTCCGGCTCAAGTTCAAGTGCTTTCTCAAAACAAAGAATTGAAGCCTCAGTTTTTTCCAGTTCGGCAAGCGCTATTCCTTTATGGTACCATATTTTTGTACTGTCAGGATTTATTTCAAGTGCGTTGTCATAAGCTTCTAGAGCTGCTTCAAACTTTTCAAGAGTGACCAGAGCGATTCCTTTTTTGTAGAGAGCATCGAAATTTTCGGGCTCAAAGTGCAGGATCTGGTCAAAGGAGTCGAGGGCATCTTCTGGTTTTTTTATTTTTAGCAGGGCGAGTCCTCTATTAAAAAGAGCTCCTATGTGACCTGGATCTTTGTCTACAATCTTGTTGAAAACATTAATTGATTTTTCGTACCTTTTTTGTTTAATCAGGCCAAGTCCTCTTTGAAAAGCTTCATCGTGATTGATAACCAACTCCTCCGATCTTTTTTCTGATCCTGTTCCTATATTCCTGATTCGATTTATGCACTTTCCTTACTTTGTTTCTGCACTTTCCTTACTTTGTTTCTGCACTTTCCTTACTTTGTTTCTGCACTTTCCTTACTTTGTTTCTGCACTTTCTTGACTCTGTTTTAGCACTTTTTGATTCTATTCCTGAAAGCCCAAAGATCTGAAACTTGAATATTAGTCTTTTTATCAAACCTTTATAATATTTTGCTCTGTTTTCCCCAACTTCTCATTTTTTATGAGTCTTTCCTCTAACTCGCCACTTAAAACTCTTTTCCAAAGTGGTAGCTATTTTTTAGTGTTAATCGCTAAGTTTAGTATACATCCAACTCGAAATCTATTATCATTATTAATTTTTGTTTAGAATCTAATTTCCTAACATTGTATATAAACGATCCTCAATAATTAAGCATGGGGGAATAATTTTTAGTCTATTTTTTAAATATTTTTAAAAAAATATCTCATGGATTCTGCGGACAACTTGTAATATAAATAAACTGTTAATGAAAAATAAATATGCAAACTCTAAATAAAATCTAATCGAATCTAAAATTAATTAAAATCTAAATCTAATTAAAATCTAAATCAATTTTTCTAAAATTGAAGTTAAACCTTAATGATTCCTAAAACTGCTTCCTGAAGGTGCCTGCATGTTTCTTTGTTGAAACAAACAAGAAAAACTTTTTCAGGCAATCCATTTTCCTGAAGGAACTTAGCTATTTCGGAAACTGCAATTCCTGCAGCTCGTTCTGAAGGAAAGTTATATGCTCCTGTACTTATAGCTGGAAAAGCAATGGTTTTTATGGCATATTCTCCTGCAAGTTCAAGGCTTTCTCTGTAGCAGGAAGCCAGTAAACCGTCCTCTCCTTTCTGACCTCTCTGCCATATCGGCCCGACAGTATGTATTACCCATTTTGCAGGCAGGCAATATCCCTTTGTAATTTTTGCTTCTCCTGTAGCACAACCTTTCAAACCCTTACATTCTTCCAGCAGTCCTGGCCCTGCGGCTCTATGAATAGAGTCATCGACTCCTCCACCCCCAAGAAGAGTCGAGTTTGCGGCATTTACGATTGCATCTACTTTTAGCTCTACGATATCCTCCTGAATTACTGTTAACCTGTCCGAAATGCGTGCCATAATCTGCCTTTTGCTTCGCTTCTTTATATATTGCCCGATACATTTTCCACTATACTGTTTGTATTTATCTGCAATTTCCTGTTTCTACTATTTTGGGTAACTTCTGGCTTTGCTTTCTCTCTTTATTGTTTTGTTTTACTCTTTATTCTGCCTTCTTCTTTTTGTTTTATTCTTTATTCTGCCTTCTTCTTTTTGTTTTATTCTTTTATTCTGCCTTCTTCTTTTTGTTTTATTCTTTTATTTTGCCTTCTTCTTTTTTCTTTTACTCTTCTACTTTGCCTAATTGTTTTTCCATTTGCTGCTTTATAGTACGATTTTTTCTTTGATGTTCTTCTTCAGTTTATGGATTCCCAAACAATGATATAGCATAAAACCTAGATTATATTAGTCAATCTGGGCACAGGGATTTGGTTTTCCCGAAGGTGATTACTTGCCTTTTATGGGAACTTTTAATATTTTGATATGCCTCAAAGGGTTAGAAAACTATAAGTTATCGATCTGAAAGATCAATAGCATACGAGAATGTAGTAGAAAACTCAAAAGGTTAAAAACTTACAGAGAATTTCGATAAACCCCAGTTTATGGCTGGTTGCTTATAAACAGTATATGAGTAATTTCTTGATTTAGAGGTTTATCGAAATTCTCTACAAATTGAAACTTTACATGGGGAGATAATCATGAATGAAATGACACTCAAAGAGAGACTTTTAAACGCGCTTGAAGGTAAAGAAGTTGATAAAGTGCCTGTCTGTTCTGTGACTCAGACAGGAATCGTTGAATTAATGGACGAAGTAGGGGCTCCCTGGCCGGAGGCTCATTCTGACCCTGAACAAATGGCAAAGCTCGCGATTGCAAACTATGAGCTCAGCGGGCTTGAAGCTGTAAGAGTTCCATATTGCCTGACTGTACTCGCCGAGGCTATGGGTTGTGAGGTTAATATGGGAACCAAAAACAGGCAGCCGTCAGTTACTGCACATCCTTATCCCAAGGACCTCGAGGGCATGGAAATGCCTGAGAACCTGCTTGACATGGGCAGGATCCGGGCTGTACTTGATTCGATAAAAATTATAAAGGAAAGAGTAGGACCAGATGTACCTATTATAGGAGGAATGGAAGGACCAGTTACTCTTGCCTCCGATCTGGCGAGCGTGAAGTCCTTTATGAAGTGGTCTATTAAAAAACCCGATCTATTACATAAGGTGCTGGATTTTGCAACCGATGCCACAATAGCGTATGCAAATTCAATGGTTATTGCGGGAGCGGATGTCATCTCCGTTGCAGATCCTGTAGCATCTCCTGACCTGATGAGTCCGGATTCTTTTAAAAATGAGCTTCAGTCAAGGCTGCAGAATTTTTCCTCAAACGTAAATTCGGTTACGGTTCTGCATATCTGTGGAAATGTGGGCCCGATCCTTGACTATATGGCAGATTGTGGTTTCGAAGGTTTGAGCGTTGAAGAAAAGGTTGGTAGTATTAAAAAGGCTAAGGAAGTACTTGGGGACAGAGCAAGGCTCGTAGGGAATATCTCCAGTCCGTTTGTTTTGCTTCCGGGTCCGATCGATAAGATAAAAGAAGAATCGAAAAAAGCTATTTCAGAAGGTGTAGATGTACTGGCACCTGGCTGCGGAATTGCACCTATGACTCCTCTTTCCCACATTAAAGCTATGGTCGAGGCAAGAGACGAGTACTACGCTTGAAGATTCGTAGAAGTAAAACGAGTTTAATTAATTTATCAGCTAATTTTTACAAACTTTACTATCTTCATTACTTTTATTACTATTTTTATACTATTTTTATCACTGTTTCCGATTTTTATATCTCAATTTTGTCGCTTATGTCTTATTCTAGAGGTTTGTGTCTTATTCTAGAGGTTTGTGTTTTACTCTGGAAGTTTGTGCCTCATTCTGGAAGTTTGTGTCTCATTCTGGAAGTTTGTGTCTCATTCTGGAAGTATGGGATCTGACTCGTCTCTCTAGCAGACTACTTCTGATCATTCATTTCTGATGGAGTTTCTCGTGCCCTGCCTAATTATAAATCTAGAGTAAACTAAGTAACTGTCACAAAACAGATTAGGCAAACTTTTACTAAAGTTAATTTTTAATTGGTGATAATGATCTTGAAAATTAAGGCATCCAATCGAAACTTATACATAGTTTGTTCTGTGACGACTCCTAAGTGTTAGCTAGAGTAAACTAAATGTTAGTGTTTACAATCACAACTCTGGTATTCATTCAATTAATTCTGCTTAACAAAAATCGCTGCAAGTGCTAAATGAGTCCTCAGTACTAAAAACTCTATATATTTATCAAGGAAAAATATAAACTACAATCGGGATTTTAAAAAAGGAAAAGGAGAATTGCCTTGATTAGAGGCCGTAGTTCTCCGGCTTGAAGACTTTAACTTCCTGTTTATACTTTGTGAGACAATCGCTCATGAACTGGTCCTTGTCGTCAGTAAGACCTTCAAAAGCTGCTTTTGCATCTGAAAGGGCTTTGGCTTCGAATCTGGAGAGTTCAAGTTTCTTCTTTGCTCCTTCTTCTACGATGTTAATGCATTCAATTGCAGCGTTCTTAGCGCGAAGGTATATATCGTCTCCGTTCTTTACAATTGCCTGCCCGACTCTATAGGCGTTGGGGTATGCGAGTACATAGCCCTGTGCGTCTCTATTTAGATCGGAAGCTGCAAACATATCTCTCAGGATCTTTTCGTTGCCCGACTTGAGAGCGACATTCATGAGGGCACAGTCATATGCAAGGGTCTCAGACCAGCACTGGACAGTTGTACCACCGAATTCACCGTGGTATTCAACCGATTCGTTGGACCAGAGGTCACAGCACTGCATGACCAGGTTACCCATGAGGTCAGAGTGGGCACAGGTTGAGGTCTTACCCTCCTGAGCAATCGGGACACCTGCAATGGATTTTACAATGGTGTTCTCGTAACCGCAGTCTTTTCCAGGGCCTACTGCACCGGCCTCATAAGCAACTAGGGATCTTGCAGCAGAAATTGCTCTTGCAATAATTGCGAGTGTGTGGGCTAGGTTTTTATCCAGCAGTCCACCTGCAATGAACATTGCAGTGTTTGCCTGGGCACAGTCTGTATCACCTGAGGCTACAGTTCCTGTCTTCTTTGCAATTGATGCAATATCTTGCCAGATCATTTCCATATCTATGCTGCCGAGAACACCTATGCCGTAAAGTACTCCGGCCATATCGTTCCTGAGAATTGCATAGTCAAAAACTTCTTTCCCACCCATTGACTCAACTGCAAGCATGTCAGCACCATTCTGGGCACATTGTTCGAAGGCCTCCAAAAAGGTGTTATATTTGTCTCCTCCTCTGAGCTCGAGGTATTCCCTGCTCTCACGGATGTCACCAATGGTGTGGCGGAGTGCACACTTTATGCCGTATTCGTCATGGTAATCTTCCATGATAGTCTTCTGGGCATGTGCAACGGCTGCTCCCCAATCCGGGTTATTGGACATCTGCTGAACGTGTTCGGTTTCAAGTACGACAGAAGGAGCTCCGATCTGAACCATCCTTGCCATGATGTCAGTAGTAATCCTTTCATATTCTTTTATTAGCTTTTCTTTGGATGCGCCAGCTTCGGGTCTTGGGGCATAGTTAACTTCAGGAGTTGTGTAACCGGCACCGATTTCTAGTCCCAGCCCGGTTTTAACTGGCGTGATAGCTTTTCCGAAAACCATGTCATCCGCGTTTGCATAAGCCATTTTAGTACATCTTGTTACTGCCATCTACTCCATCTCCTCAGTGTCTATGGAATTTCTCCCTCAATTTCACAATGTTATCTCCATTTGCCTTGATGAAATCGGCTATTTTCGCGGCATCGGCTGCTTCCTCACCGTACACGCCAAGATCATACTCTGACACGAAGTCCTGGTTGACAGCACCACCACCGCATGCGAATGGAATCCTGTATCCTTTCTCTAGAAGTTTGTCATTAACTTCCTTGAATGCATACATAGTTGTTGTCATGAGGGCTGTACCTGTAAGCATGAGAGGCTTTTCTTTCTCTACGGCAGCTATTACTTCGTCCACAGGGACATCTCTTCCAAGATCTACTACATCATAGCCGGCTGCTCTCAGTAGTGCGGCCACAATGTTCTTTCCGATATCGTGCACGTCACCTTCTGCAACGTGACAAACAATTTTTCCTTTGGTTTCAGGTGATTTTCCTGCTTTTCGCTTAACGTATTCGATACCTTCCAACATGGCGTCAGCAGACATCATGACGTTTGGCAGGAAAATGACTCCCTCATCATAAAGCCTAGAGACTACTCCCATTCCAACCATCAATGCGTCATTAATAAGGGAGATAGGGTCTTTCCCGGCGCTGATAGCTTTTTCCAACCCTTCAACAACATCGTCCTCTTCGCCTTCAAAGATAGCCTTTGCAATCGGATAAATCGTTGAATCTTTTGGGTAAAGTTCTTCTGCAGCATCTTCCGGTGTCATTTCCTTTTCCATTTTTACGTTGTAACGAACCAGAATACCACTGGGATCTATATCTATCAAATGTCTAACCTCCATTTTGGCATTTGAGGAGCAAATAATCCCTGATCATTTACAGGGATAAAAATCGGGTTAAAAATCTAAATTCTCCTGAGATAGATCTTACTTTATATCTTAGTCTTGTTTATCACTTAATCTCCCTGTTTTTTCATAGTAACAACTACATGAGATCCAAACAGGTTTAAACTTCCCAAGTTCTTCCCAATTTCTTAAAGGGACTCCTAACTCCTCTTAATTTAATTGGAATCCTATATATATAAAACTCACTGAGCAAGTTTAAGGTTCTTAATACTGAACTTCAAGCTATAATTTCGTTACTGGAAAGCCTTATAATTCTCTATATTCAGTTTTTACGATTTTTTTTAACTCATATAGTTTAAAACATATACAATTATTAATACTCACAAATTTTTTAATAGCATCATGAGTCCCTTAATTTTTCAGCAGGTTGAGCTAATTATCAGAAAACGTATTGTAATAACAGTTACTCAATAAATTTAAAAATAATTCATGTACTTAACAATAAATATATTCTATCTTATCCTTTATTTTTAACTTAATTTCTTTTGGGAAAGATATATCTGTCAGCCTTTTAGTTTTATTTGTCCGAAATAACTTTCCCGAAAGGTATATATGTCAGTAATCCCATTAGATGATCCCTGATCCGTGAAGATCAGTATTCATTAGATCTATAGATTTTGCAAAAATCATTTTTGCAATAAAATCTATGGTTAAAAAACATCCAAACAAAAGCTTTATATATAAGAAATGTCTTGTATGTATCCCTCACAGAAAGCAAAACTGTGAGCATTCGACTCTCTTATAATCCCATATCATTAGAATGACAATATCTCTATAGATTCAAGCAAATTTTTTATTTTGCTGTGGGTCTTTGGGTTAAAAATTGTCGGCCGGGAAAGCTTTATATATAAGAAATGTCTTGTATGTATCCCTCACACAAAGCTATTGTGTCGAGGTGAATAACACAAAGCTT
>NZ_LMVP01000551.1 GCF_002287235.1 Methanosarcina spelaei | reverse complement strand
CAAAATATGATAAGGGAAAATGGAAAAACTATTATATTTTTTATGCGGTTGAAAATCCCTTAAATTTGAAGAGGATACGAAAATTTGGTACACTGCTCTGACTCCTATAGTGATTGAGCTTGATGAAATAGTCTAAATATTTTTCAGTGAAATATTATTTGGGTGATGGCTTATAAAAGACATATCTCTAACCTTCTTTTACGAAGTCTTCTCTGAACCTTCCTCCTCAATTACAGCGTAGAAATTTTTCTCAAAGCCCATGAAAAACTACCTCTTTGTCTATGAAGGACTTACCAGTAAGTTGCCACTTCCACACTTGATTTTTACATAAAGCCCTTATATCAAAAAACTAATATATGCCTTTAAAATCCAGGATTATGAGGTAGGTTGCATGGTCAAGGCTTTCGAGGAACGGAAATTATCATTTTCAATCAACGGAGAAGAAAAAATACCTGCAATCGAAATGGTGGGCACTATCCAACATATCCAAAACATTATTTTCCATCTGGGTGACTATTTTTATGGAAATCCAAGCCGTCCGAAAGGTGATTTTCCGCAGGTTATCAAAGATTCATGTACCCTTTTTGTAACGAATATAGAGATGGGTAGTGTTCACGCCGAAATGCAAATAGGCGACTCTCAAGTTGGTATAACAGAATTGGGAACATTAGGTGAGAGGGCAATTTGTGCAACAAACGAGTTAATTGAAGCTCTTTCCCACACAGATGTTTCAAAAGAAGAATTGGGGGAAATAATTAAAGACCCTCACAGGTTAAACAAAGTTTTGAAAGAGTTCTATTTAGTGTGGCCTGACCCGCAGTCGAAAAGAAGTCTAACTTTCGGTTTTTCAGGGAAAGTTGAAGAAAAACTAAATCCAGAACAAAAAGAAGTAATACAATCCATGTTGCACAAACCTGTTGAAGAATATGAAAAAGAAGTTTTTGGAAGAGTTTATGAACTGAGGGTCGACAAAAACAGAAGAATTCAAATCGACACTCCAGAAGGGCCAATTGATTGTAATTTCACTGCGGATATCGAAGATGATATCAAAGATACTATTGGAAGCATTGTTACCATACGTGGTGTAATGAAGCCTTTTAAAGGCAAGTTTGTTTTAAGTATTGACAGTGAAGCATCTATTGAAAGAAATCCACAATATTATCTTACTTCAATTAAAAGAAATGAGATTGAAGTGAAATTGAAGGAAGAAGTTCCAATTGACATTGAATTTGAGGATGATTGTTATATAGCTTCAAACGATGACCTGGGGCTTCTAGCTGTTCAACCAAAAATGAAGCTTTTGATTGAGGAACTCAGAGGACAGCTTAACGTTCTGTGGCAAGAATATGTACTTGTCGATGAGGAAGAGTTGGCACCAAGCGGCAAAGATCTGAGGGAGATGTTAATTTCAATTGTAGGTGCTCAAAATGTCTAAATATAAAGTAAAAGACATTGAGTCTTCTTTATCTAAAAAGGGGTTTCAGCTTCAAAATTCTCATCACAAATTTTACACGTATTATGTCGATGGAACAAAAACAGGAATTCATACTTTTATAAGCCACGGAAAAGATGAATACGGTGACAAGCTATTAAGCAAAATGAGAAATCAACTTAAGTTATCACATCAACAGTTTGATGACCTGATTCAATGTCCTTTATCTAAAGAAGAATTAAATAAGATCTATTCCAAAAACGGAAATATTTGATCCTCTTTTAGTCTTTTTTGTCGTTTTCAGTATTTTTCTAATTTTTCCACAGTTGTTAACATTACATTCAAGCATTGAAAACCCTTCATGAATACTAGATGAGCAGTCTCTCTCCGATCTATCAAAAAAGCATTCAGGATTTGAAATCCCTTGTTTTTGAAACTTTAAAAGACGAAAATGTTACTGTCATACTCTTTGGTTCCAGGGCAAGGGGAAATTTTATTCAAGTGTCGGATATAGATGTTGGGATCCTTCCCGGGAAAAATTTTGATCGGAGAAAATTGATTTTCTTAAAAGAAAGAACTGAGGACCTTAATATTCCCTATACAGTTAATATTGTGGACCTTTCCAGGGTTTCGAAGGTTTTTATAGAAAAAGCGCTTCGAGAAGGGGTTGTATGGAAACATTAAAACTCAGGATCGAAACTACTGAAAAAGCACTCAAAACTTTAAAAGCAATCACAGAAGAGCCTTATTCAGTAATAGTTCGGGATGCTGCTATTCAGAGGTTTGAATATACTTCTGAGACTTTCATCAGAGCTTTTATGTTCCAGTCGCGTCGGGCGCGGGAAAATACAGGTTTGAGATGACTATTATTGCTGCCCGATTTTTTAATTTTTTGATCTTTTACACCTTATCCTGGTTCAAGACAAATATTTAAAGATTGAAGTCGAGTACTTATTATGGCAGAAGACAGTTCTATTGCCTCCTCCAGAGATGCTGTTCGATTCAGGGCTATTTTGCATCATCATCTGCCGGAAATTTCCAGGAAATATAAAGTTAGTTATCTCGGGATTTTTGGTTCTTATATTCGCGGGGAACAAAGGCCTGAGAGTGACCTTGATATTCTGGTTGAGTTTGATGAAGCTCCCGGTTTTTTTGAGTACATTCAACTTGAAGATTACCTCAGTGAAATTCTTGGTGTGAAAGTGGATCTTGTGATGAAATCTGCCCTGAAATCTGCTATTGGGAAACATATCCTTGAGGAAGTTGTAGCAGTATGAATGAAAAAACAGAATTTCGAGATTATTTATCAGATATCATTGATGCCATAGAGAAAATAGAAAATTTCACCCGAGATATCTCTTTTGAGGAATTTATAGAAGATGATATGAGAGTTTTTGCTGTGGTTAGGGCTCTGGAAATCATAGGGGAAGCTGCAAAAAACGTTTCCCCTGAAATAAAAACAAATTATCCTTCCGTCCCCTGGAAAGAGATGGCAAGAACACGTGACAAGCTAATACATTCCTACTTTGGTGTGGATCTCAATGTTGTATGGAGGACGGTTAATAGCAATTTACCTCCTTTGAAAGATCAGATTTCTGAGATTCTTAAAGACTTGGAAAGTTCAATATCCTGATTTCTTTGCTAATCCTCGTTTTTGATTTTTGATTCCGGAAAACTATCGCCTACTCCTTTTCTTTTGTCTGATAAAGTTCTTTTCGCTCTATCTCGTTTTGTAGGGCACAGGAAATTAACTGAAGAACAATTTACATTGCCTTCCTTTTCCGAACTTCGGCTTAAATAATCCGGTTTGAATTTATGATTTAACCCTTCTCGTAATCAATGCTCAGGCTTTATCTCAGTTCCATTGACTCAAATGTTAATCATGGCGTCTGAATATTATTTACGTGACCATATAAAATTCTCTCATACAGGGTCAACAACTTTTAATATCACAAGCTTCTAAAGCTAGAGTCGGTGGGGTAAATAATGCATTTTCGATATGAAGATGCCTCTTTGAGATCACGTCGGATAGTGTATGCTATGCAGGGTACTTTTGAACATAAAGTGCCTGTTTGAGATCTCGTTGGATTTTATAGGGTACGTGTTCAGAGCATTTTCTAACAGGAATGCTTTGACAATATCAGATAGATACATTATGAGTGGGGTTTAACAAAATGCTATCAAAGAGTTTAAAAGAAATCGTAAGATCCGTAAAGGAAAAAAGAGTTTTACATTCGGAAAAGCTTATAGAAACAACTCACTGGCTCTATAATCTGGAATTTCTGGCCGTAAGAGTGATGATGTTTGCCATAGGTGTTCATCACCTCTATGTGTACACCATGAAAACCGTGTTCGGAGTTTGATATATTAACTCAGTTTCACAGGTAGGCTAATTCCTTTCGGATACGAAAAACTGCTTGCCACCAGAAAAACGGTTTCCGGGTCAAAGTTGGGGAACTCCCGGTGGGGAGGTGGCAGTGATTATCTAAAATTAAGAGGAAGATTGCCATTGCCTAGCATGATCGGAACTCATGCAAATCAACAAGAAATCTCAAACATAAAGCCCGAACCGCAAAAGCACATCGCTTTTCAAGTTTGGGCTATTAGGCTTTGCTTGTTAATTGCACATGCCTATTCTGAAAGAAGGAGGATTGGTACTAATTATCTGGTCCTCTAGCTATATTCAAACACCAGATGACTTACTCAGTGCCCTGATTTGATATCTCACCGGTTTCAAATGTCATCTGGTTAAAGAATTTCTTTCAGGTCTCAGAGAATTTCTTTCAGGTCTCAAAGAACTTCTAGAACTACTATCAAGTCATAAAGAACCTATCAAATCATAAAGAACCTATCAAGTCATAAAGAACCTATCAAGTCATAAAAACTTTTTAAAATATCATCTCTGGACTAGTAACACTTCTCTAAACCAATAACTTGGTTTGAAGAGTAACAAAGACTAATAACTCTCTATATAAAAGATTTTAAAGGGAAATCTCCTCAATAAAAAAGAGGCTTGGTAAATGCCAGATTATAATCCCTAAACTAACTCTTCTCTTATGGCTTTTTTCTTTCTTTTTGCCATCTTATTTTTAACATTCTCCAAGATTATTTATTAAGTACGTAAAACATATATAATATACTGCAATTATTATACTGTAACTTCTGTGATAGCCAAACAGGGAAACCGTTTTCAGAAGGAGGGATATGGGTTAGTGAACCGAAGGTTATCCAGGGTTGTAAGTAGAAATAGCAAAGTCCTTAGCTCTGAGTTTATGTTATCGTTAATAGATAAAAACTTCATAGAACACTATCGAGGCTTTTTGTTTCTTCTGATAAGTTGTTTTCTGTTGGATCTAAGAATGACAATTTACTACTCTTAAACTAAGGCTATCAAGCTCATGTTTTTTGTATAAGCTAATAATTAAAAGGAGATTCCTGAATTATGAGTGAGCTAATAGTTTTTGCATTTCCGAACGAGAAAGGTGCATCTGAAATGGATGAAGCCATTAACCGGCTTAAAAAAGAGCAATTAATCACCCTCGATGATGCCGCAATCGTTGTTCGCAATCATGATGGCAAGGTCAAGGTTAAGCAGGCTGTAGACCTTGTAGGTACAGGTACGGTAGGTGGAGCTTTCTGGGGTATGCTAATAGGACTGCTTTTCTGGATGCCCTGGCTCGGAATGGCAGTTGGTGCCATCACAGGTGCAATTGCAGGGAAATTGACCGATTACGGAATAAACGACGACTTCATCCATGAAGTTGCTGAAACCATCGAGCCAGGAGGATCTGCTCTCTTCTTGTTGATTTCAAAGTGGACTGAGGACAAGGTCCTTGATGAGCTGACTATGTTTAATCCGAAGGTAGTGCGTACTTCCCTTTCCAAAGAAGAAGAACATAAATTTAAAGCTGCCTTTGGTGCTGGAGAATAATTGAAAATTATATGCAACTAATACTATGCAACTAATACTATGCAACTAATACTATGCAACTAATACTATGCAACTAATACTATGCAACTAATACAGGCAGTCTAAAATAAAATTTTTAATATTATTAATGATTTCTCTGTTAATAAATTTCTATGTGAATTAGTTGCTAAAGTTACAAATAAAATATCATCTTTTAAACTTGAGCAAATAATCCGAATATACTTGTCTTATCAGGGTTTATCGGTAAATTCCCATAGTTCATTTTTCTGTTAAGTTTTCGTTTAAGTTTTTGTTTAAGTGTTCGTTTATTTCTTTACTCTTTCTTCATACTGGAGCGACCGTCCTTCCGTATGCGTCATTCAGTACTATCGCAAGGGCAGTGTACAGGGCTGCAAAGCCTACAATAAGGCCTACATAGCCAGCTATGACGAGCAGGCCTGCGTTTTCCGTAGCATTTACGATAGCCAGTAACATGAACAACAAGAAAAGGGTCACGAATATGAACATTATCGCTTTGCTGCCTAGCTTCAGAGTTGCTATTAACAGTACGAAGGTATACACTCCCCAGATGAAAAGGTATGCTGCAATGGATATTGGAGTTGGGGCTTCGATAAGTCCCGCTGCCGGCAGTAGAAGAAGGCTTGCAAGAGAAAACCAGAAAAGCCCGAACGCACAAAATGCCGTGCCTCCAAAAACGCTCCCTTTTTTCCAGGCCATGATGCCAGCAAAGACCTCAGCAAAACCCCCGAGGAACATTGCCATGGAAACGATCATTGAGTCTACAGGGTAAATACCTATATAGCTCAGGCTCAGTAGAACGGCTGACAGGCCGAGGCCAGTAAATCCAAGCGGTGTAGGGTTTGCGGTCCTGTCCATTACATGCACATCTGTTGCTATTTCCTGTGTTTCCGCCATTAATACCACTCCCCGAATAGATTTTTATCGTAAATTATATTGCTTCCTATATATTGTTTTTATTATTATATTAATGTTTGAATCGAATTATTTCTTCTGGATTTTATTCCATGCGGCCTTTCCATTAATTTTAAATTATCCGGCAACTTATGGGAAAACTCATGGCTCCAAAAATTCTTGTTACCAATGATGATGGTGTATACTCCACAGGTCTGAAAGCCGCTTTTGACAGCGTTTCGGACCTTGGGGAAGTTACAATTTCGGCTCCTGCTGTCCAGCAGAGCGGAGTCGGGCGTTCGATCTCTATCTTTGAACCCCTTCGAATCACGAAAACTAATTCAGGAGGTATACCTGCTTACTCTGTGGGAGGAACTCCTACGGATGCTGTAATTCTGGGCATCTTCACGATCCTCAAGGAGCTGCCTGACCTGGTGCTTTCCGGCTTTAACATTGGAGAGAATATCAGCACGGATACTATCACTACCTCAGGGACAATAGGAGGAGCGCTTGAAGCTGCAAGCTACGGAGTGCCTGCAATTGCCGCTTCCATGCAGGTGCTTGATGAAGGACAGAAATTCGATGACCCCAGGAACTACCATAGAGAGCGTTTTGAAGTTGGTATAAAAGTAGTAAACAGAGTTGCTCGAAATATCCTGAAGTATGGTATGCCTGAAAACGTAGATCTTCTTAACATAAACATTCCCTATCACGCTGAAGAGGATACTCCTTTAGAGATAACCCGCCTTGCAAGAAAAATCTTTAAAACGGATGTCGAGGAAAGGCGTGACCCAAGAGGCAGGTCCTATTACTGGATTGCAGGCGACCTTATCCGGGAGGAAGAAGAAGGAACTGACGTGCACGCCATTATGCAGAAAGGACACGTCTCAATAACTCCTATTTCCCTGGATTCAACTGCCAGGATAGATTTCTCAGAAATCGAAAGATATCTCTAAACATCTACAGGTGTTTCCATTTGTATTCGGTTAAGGATTTTGAGCTGCTGATCTCGATTTCGACGGAAAAACTCAAACCCAAATGTTTAGTGTTTAAATTGAAATCGATATCAGATTCCAGTTTTGCATTTGATGAATAATTTAACAAATTTTATGAAAATCAATGCAATTGATAACGATTTTTCCTTAACCGATGACCAATGCAGGTGTTTCTAGTTGTGTCACTCTTATTTGGAGATTTACTCGGAACCTCAAATGGCTGAAGGTTCCAAAAATTAATCTGAACTACAAAATAATAGAAGATTCAAAATTTACCCGAAATGAAAAAGGAAAAGAGGAAATTTTGGTTTCTGAGAGATATTGACTCACTTTTGTCCAGAGAAGTCCTTTTTATTCTTTCAGTTTATCTTTTTCGATATGAATGGAAATTTCCTTCCATTCGCTGTCGATAGTATGTAATGTTTCCACCATTGCTTTAATTACATTTACTATGATTTTCTGGACAAAATCATTCATCTGGATTTTTCTCTCATCTACTAAAAGTTCAATCTTCATTTTTCCTCCACGTTATTATATTCATTTCTGAGTTGTTTTTTCTCTTTAAGCCTTTTCCTCTTGTTCAAGAGTACTGACAGGCATGCAATACGGTTTCCTCCGGCTTACTGCAAGCTTAAGCAGCTTTTCTATCTCTTCAGAGTTTTTTGCTCCCATGACATCCACAAGGTTGTCATTTACCAGCAAGCAGGGCTTGAACTTCCCGTCTGCTGTAACCCTGAGCCTGCTGCAGTAGGCACAAAACTCCGAGTTGTCCATGGGCCGAACGAATTCAACCTCTACACCGTCGATAATGTACTTTCTTCGATGATGCAAGTGCCTTACCTTAACTTCACTTGCCCTCTCAGCCAGACTTTTTTCAAGAGCTTTCGAATTAATCATATACTTCGAAAGCCTGGGATCAATGTCCATAAGCTCGATGAGTTGCAGGATAACCATTCCTTTATAAGGCCGGACAAATTCCATCATAGAATCAATCTCGTCATCGTTTATGCCTTTAAGGAGTACCATATTCAGCTTCACAGGAGTCAGCCCAGCTTCAACTGCGCTGTCAATTCCTCTGATAACCTTCTCAAGTGAGCCAGGGGAAGCTCCGGTAATCCTTTCGTATTTTTCAGGAACAAGAGAATCCAGGCTTACATTTACCCTATCAAGGCCGGCAGCTTTAAGGGTTCTTGCGCGTTTTTCAAGCAGGATGCCATTAGTGGTCGCAGAAACTTCTTTTAACGGAGGAAGGCAGGAAAGGATTTCTTCAAAATCCTTTCGAAAAAGCGGTTCTCCCCCTGAGAATTTTATTTTATTGACCCCGAACTTTGCAGCTTCTCTGACAATTCCACAGATTAACTCGGGTTTCATTTCATTTCCCACCGGGCCGCGAGCACAGCAGTCTGCACCTTCGTTATGGCAGTACATGCATGAAAGGTTGCACCTATCAGTTATTGATATCCTGAGTCCTGTCACCCTTCGTCCATAAGAATCTTCAAGAATTTTCTTTGAGTTTTCTTCTGCAGTTTCAGGAGCTTTTTCTGGATTTTTCTGCTTCATGGCTGGTTAAAATCCCCTATTTAATATTCGGCATGCAATTCTTTATCAATTACTACTCGGACATGGTTATTTTTCATCATTTTCAGGACAAAAATCTCATCTCAGAAACTATCTGTGAGACGATCTTTGTGAAGATCTATAAAACTAACTATGAAATCATCTATAAACGGGTCTGTCTATAGTACGTGATTTCAAATAAATTTGCATCTGAGAAAGGGTCCGGAATGTCTTACTGGTTCAATTGAATAAAGATACTGATATTGACTGAATAAGTATACTGATACAAGCTGGATGTTTAAGGTGATATGAATTGAATATACTATACGGGTATATGATTATTGAATCTGGAACCAAAAACTGGAACTAATTATTTAATTTTAACTATATAAATGAATACTATAATTATCTATATCTTATTCAACTTATAACTTATTCATTTATAATTTATTCAACTTATAACTTATTCATTTATAATTTATTCAACTTATAACTTATTCAACTCAAAAAGGTCGAAGCCTCTTTTATCTACATTTTCCGGAATCAAACTGTTCTTGCCTTAGAGTATATAACCCTTAACTTAAGATTATGTGCACGGATGCCAATATCAGGATTTCCGGATTATCTAAAAAATAATCTTTCAGTGTGAATTAACATACTCATCTGGACTTTTTGACTTTTTCTTTTGACTCATTTTTCCTGAAAACACATACAAAGTGCTTAAAGCAGATGGATTAATAGCTTTAATATATTTTAACGGCAACAATATCCAGCAGATGACAAAAGGAATACTTATTGCAGGAACCCATAGTGGGGTCGGAAAAACGACAGTCTCCATGGGTATCATGGCTGCCCTTAAACACAGGCAGCTAAAGGTTCAGCCTTACAAAGTAGGGCCTGACTATATCGATCCTTCTCATCACACTGCAATTTGCGGGCGCCCCTCAAGGAACCTGGACACATACATAATGGGCACTGACGGAGTCGGGCAGACTGTAGCTCGGACTGCTGCAGATGCGGATATTGTGGTAGTAGAAGGAGTTATGGGACTCTTTGACGGAATCGATTCTACAGAAATTGCAAGTTCCGCCCATGTTGCAAAAATCCTTAATCTCCCGGTTATTCTGGTAATCAATGTACATGGTATGTCCAGAAGCACAGCTGCCCTCCTTAAGGGGTATTCCGAGTTCGATCCTGAAGTAAGGGTTGCAGGCGTTATCCTGAATCAGGTAGGCAGCCCAAGGCATGCGGAACTCGTAAAAAATTCACTTCCGGGTGACATTCCTATGGTAGGTATGATTCCAAGAAGAAAAGATATCGAGGTCCCCTCCAGACATCTAGGGCTTTACATGGCCCATGAAAAGGATTATAATACTGAGGAAATGGCGGCTTTTATTGAGGAAAACGTTAACCTTGACGCAGTGCTCGAACTTGCCGAGTCCATTTCAGTTCCGGAAATCATAAATACCCAGAGACCAGAAGCGGATCTCAGGATAGGGGTTGCCAGGGACCCGGCTTTTTGTTTTTATTACCAGGATATGTTCGATGCCTTTAAGGATTATGGAGCTGAAGTAGAATTTTTCAGCCCTATGGCAGGAGAGCTTCCGGATGTGGACGGAATTTACCTTGGAGGCGGCTACCCTGAACTTTACGCAGAAACCCTTGAAAAGTCAGAAACGACCCGAAAACTTAAGGGCCTTGCAGCTGACGGTTTGCCTATCTATGCAGAGTGTGGGGGTCTTCTTTACCTCTGCGGGACATATGAGATAGATAACAGGACGTATAAACTCGCAGATGTTGTGCCGGCAAACACACATATGACAAACCGGCTTAAAGCCCTCGGATATACTGAAGCTCGCCCTCTGGACAAAAACTTCTCTTCTCACAACATAAGAGGCCACGAATTCCACTACTCTCTCACGGAATGTGATCGCGATGCAAAATTCGCATATGAGATGCTGCGTGGAAAAGGTATACAGGACGGTTTTGACGGCCTCATCGAACACAACACCCTGGCAGGTTATATGCATTCTCATCCTGTTACTTTCCCTGTAGACAAATTTGTGGAAAAATGCAGGAAATATCGAAGAAAGTAAATAATTTTTGTAACTATTCAGCCTAACTATTCAGCCTATTAGAACATGCCTATTTTGAGATAATTATCTCTTTAAGATCATTTCTTGGTACAGGACCAGTATAGTTGCTTGCTTTGCGAGCAACTTTTGATTTCCATACTTTTTACTAAAGTGTTTTGTTGAGAATTAAAGTTTTTAACCTGAAATAGTATTGCCTATTTAACTTCGCAATAATATTTTATTTTCTTCATTTGGGAGTTTAATTTCCTCTGGAAATTTTACTTGATTCTTTACGAGAAAAATACTTTCAGCCTGTTAGGCTATGATTAATAATCGCTGAAGTAATTAATAAGCGTCGAAATTACAAAAGGAGAAATAAAATGAGATTTATATGCCCACTTATTGTTGTTAATGATATAGAGGCTTCCAGAAGTTTTTACGAAAATGTCCTTAATCAAAAGGTCCAGTGCGATTTCGGTGAGAACGTATCATTTGAGGGCGGCTTTGCCATACACTTGAAATCACACTTTTCAGGTTTAATAGGCATAAACAAAAACGATATCGTTCAAAAATCAAATAATGCTGAACTGTATTTTGAAGAAGACGATTTAGACAGTTTTCTTCAAAAACTGAAAGGTATGAACTCCGCTACGTATGTGCACGAGCTAAAAGAGCAGCCCTGGGGACAGCGGGTTATAAGATTCTATGATCCTGATATGCACATTGTTGAGGTTGGCGAACCCATGGAAAGCGTAGTTAAAAGGTTCTTGAGTAAAGGATTATCAATTGAAGAAACAGTAAAACGAACTTTAATGCCAGAGGAATTTGTCAGACAATGTTTATAGATAAGGTGAGACTCAGTAAAAACTCATTTAAAAATTACGAAAGTAATTTCTGGAATTGTTCAGATCACTTACTTCGTTTAAGCTTTAGTGAACTATTTTTGAAATATAGATTACTTCCTGGTAGCGTAGAATAGGATTGATAGAGGGGTATTCATGATTCTTCACGCTCCCGATGTAATAATATTACTAATTTACAGTACTTAGCAAAAGTTATTATAGGTTTTAATGAATACTTTCTTTAAACTTTGACAATCAACTTTGACAATCCGTTCCTGTTAATCTTTTTGCAATGTTAGATAAGTAGAGAAGTAAATACTTTTTCCAATTAATCTGAGTTAAAATACTGGCTTTCTAAGTATTAAAAACATAAATTATTCTGACTGATTTTTATCAGGTTTGAATAATCTTCAAAAATAAGTCAGTATTATTTTCAGATCAAGTCCACACAATGATTTGCACTAAATCGAGTTTATGCACAGATTTTTAGGAAGGAAAAAAATGGCTCTAAAACCCAGAATTACAGAATCCCCTCATGTTCGTTTGATTGACCTTAAGTCAAAACCTTTCTTTATTGTAGCTTCAGTAGAGGTTGGAAACACCACAACCAAATGTATCCTCACAGCTACCAGTATGGAGACCGGAAGGACCCATATTATAAATAAGGTAGTGCGGATGACCAGAGACGTCCGTCCACCTAGACCCGGAGAAGCCGTATTCGGGAAGACACTTACGGGTGTCGAACTTACTCGTGAAGCCGTTGCAGAACTGGTGCGCAGCACCCTGACTGAATCAATAGAAAAAGCAAGTCTGGACATAAAAACCGACCTGAACTTTGTAGTCCGTTCTACTGGTGTTGTTGCAGGTTTTGATTCTCCGGAAGAGGTTGGTGAGTTTATTAAAGCTCTGGCAGATGGCTGCCTGATAGCAGGAGTTCCCCCAAAGAATATGACCCCACCAATGTCCATTTCAAATATCTCTAAAAAATTCCAGAAATACAGTAAATTGGAAAAGGTAATTTTTGATGGGGCAGTAGCTGGTGTACTACCTCCAATAGGTTCTACTGGCGTTGAAATCGTTGCAAACGAGATGGAAGGGGAGCTTGCAACTGCAGGGATTAAGGAAGCGGCCAAACTTACAGATGTTGATTTCAGGAATCCCTGTATCTCAATAGATTTCGGGACAACTCTTGACGGCAGGGTCACAAATTCAGACCAACCGTATGCAAAAACAATTGGTAACTTTTGCGGCTATGCCGGGGCAATTCCTGACGCAATTATCCGGGGTTCGAAGATTGTGGACTCAAAAGTAGGAACTGCTCTCGAGGTTTTTGAAAAAGAGAAACCACCTTCTTTCCTTACTTTAAAGATGAAGGCTAAAGCGATTGAGGCATATACAAAGCGTATTCATGAGCTTATTGTTATAGAACAAGTCCCAAGGGATAGAACCAGGTATGGAAGTGTGCCTGTAAGGCCGGATGCAGCTGAGCAGATAGGCGTAACACTCATAGGTTGCGACGTGGGTGTAAACGGTTCCGATATGGGCAAGCTTAGTGCTATAGGTATGGAAATCTGTAAGACACACGGACTTCAGGTTGTCTTTGCTGTCATTGATGAGGTTATGGCAGGCGTGGTTTGCAGGTTGATCAGGGTTGCAAAAGAAGTAAAACTTGTTTTTGAAGATACAACTATAGGGATCACTGGCAGGGCAGGG
The DNA here is from genome assembly GCF_002287235.1 of Methanosarcina spelaei. Taxonomy (GTDB): domain Archaea; phylum Halobacteriota; class Methanosarcinia; order Methanosarcinales; family Methanosarcinaceae; genus Methanosarcina; species Methanosarcina spelaei. Next base: position 4,998 of record NZ_LMVP01000551.1, on the reverse strand, counting down.
ATTACAGGGAACAAACCTAAACTAATCCTGAAATGTTTGGAAGAGTTGAATATTGCTTCGAAAATAGATGAGAGAGTAGTCTTCGTAGATGACGGACTTGCCAGAGGAGCAGCCGTGATGGCTCGATGTATGAATTCTCTTGGCTCGCCGCAAAATCCTCTAGGCGGCAGGCACAATGGAAAATGTATTCTTGCACAGAGAGTAAAAATACAGGAAAAATAACACTTCAAAATACGGAAAAAATAACACCTCAAAACACAGAAAAACAATCTCAAAATACAGAAAATTTACAAAATATTTATTACGTGGAAAAAATCGAAATATTAAAAGAGAAGATTTTTAAGTGAGGCAAGAGGAATTAACCTCCTGCTCCTCCACCACCGGCTTTCCCGAGGTCAAAGGCTTGCATTGTTTCCCTTTCTTTTCTGAATCTTTCTTCCAGTTCCTCAGCAGTGAGTTCTCTTTCTTCTTTCTTTTCTTTAGTTTTAAGCTCAGTTGGCTCCAGGTTTTCTTCCCTGTACCAGAGCCCTGTACTTTCGAGCAGAACCCATACCTCTCCTTGCTCGTCCTTTTTTATTGCAGTTACGCGGCTGACCGTATCACTGTTTACGTATTTGACGGTATCTCCCGCTTTAATGGGTTTTTTATTTCGCCCTACTGCTGTGATTAGTTCAGCATCAGCCATGCTCTCACCTCGAAGGCTTCCAGGACGCTGGGATTTCAGGCCCTGCAAAAGTCTCTTCTTGTAATTTTATTGCTTATAGGTTGTCCAGGCCCTCTAATAAAGTTTATGTGGGTTAGCCCGTATGGAGACTCTATATAATACTTTGTACAAAGATAATATCAAAAAACTATGTGGAAATTGGACTCAGTACCAAAACCTAGTGATGAATTTAAAGTTCAAAATCACTAGGTTTTGTAATTAGTCATGATCCTTGTGACATAACTTAAAAATTGAAGTCTTTAGATGTCGAATATTGATTTTGATGATAACTGGACTCTTCTTGCTAACTCAGGTCTTCAATTAAAAAATACGAAAATCACTGGATTTTGGAACAGAGTCGGAAATTGTTTTGGATTATATTTTTGGAAGCCTCGGTGTATCATAATTTTTTCCAGAGACTTCCAGGATTCAAAAAATCTAAAACTGGTTTATTTCGTACCTTTCTATTTTTAATATTGATTAATCTCTGACCTGAGGTCTCCCATCAGGGCAACTCTTTCAGCATAAGCGTTGTGTCTGTGAATACTTTCTTCATTGGTTTGTTTGATGGTGATTACTGCATTATCAGGAAGGTTCGGGAACTCTTTTACTATATTATCTGCCATGGTCCTTACACAGTCTTCTACAAATTTCGGGTTCATATGCGCAGTTTCCACTACGACTTTCTCATCTGAACGTTTCAAGACTTCATATACGCTGGAACTCATGGAGCTATCAATAATGTTGATAATGCTTTCAAGGGAAACATCAAAATCATGTGCTACCTTGATTGATATAATTCCTCTTCCTCGCTGGTTGTGGGTAGCCATGGGAACCTTTTCCAAGAACTTTATAATCGTATCTTCATCGACTCCAAGTTCGGAAAGCTCATTTGCAGCTTTATCTCGCATAATCTCCTGAGCACAGGGGCAGGCTGTCATCCCTACAACTTCAGCGCCGATCAGCTTCTTCACATCAAAATAGTCATCATTGGCCTGTCCTCTTACAGCTGATGCTTCAGCAAAGATATTTACGACTTCCTGGCACTTAATCCCGGTGGCTGGGGATGCACGCCTGATCATATATTCGCTTGTCATACGGACTTCAGCCTGATTGGCGTATTCATGCCTGCCAAGCAAGTTGTGTGCGATATCACTGCAAAGCTGCTCAATTTCGTATACGGGCATGCTAAGTATCTTTTCCAGTACCTCATCTACAGCTTCAAAATTCCGTGAAAGATTGGCTCCTTTTCGATCGGAGGGTAGGTCAACAAAAACATCAAAAGTAGAAATCAGTACGACTGGACGTTTGTCTTTTCGTTTGATTTCAATAAGTTTTTTTACGTTTGTTACCCCAACACGAGTAAGGTTTATAGCTATGTTAGGTCTGCTGGCCTGGACGTCCGGGAGGTTGAAAGTGCAATGTTCCATAATTAACCAGATCCATGAAAAGATGAGTGTTTGATTTTGTAAAATGAATCATGATAAATATGTAATTTTATCCCACTTGGAAAAATATAATGATCATAAGAAGTTATAGCATGTAAAGTTTGTGCTTTTTGAGGGTTTTTTCTAAATTTACAACAGAACTTAAGTTTCAGAATCGCCCAAGAATTGTTTCCTGAAACATATTGTGGACTGCATTTCTAACAAGATATAATTATTTAAATATTTCCCATTTTACCAACACTATTGGAAAATTTAGTTTATATATTCCTCGTAAATTTAAGCCAATTTCGCATAAACCAATAACTACAGGCAACATCCTGAAGAAAGATTTTATATACTTTAAAACGTAATCAGTGTCTAGCAATTCATTTGCGAGGTGACCTTTATGTCCAATACAAGAAATTTTGTTTTACGAGACGAAGAAGGCAATGAGCACGGCGTTTTCACAGGAAAACAGCCTCGGCAGGCTGCCTTAAAAGCTGCAAACCGGGGCACCGGGAATAAATCCAATCCGGATACTATCCGCCTCAGAGAACGCGGGACAAAGAAGGTGCACGTTTTCAAGGCATGGAAGGAACTTGTCGAAGCCCCTAAAAATAGGCCTGACTGGATGCCTGAGAAAATCAGCAAACCTTTTGTCAAGAAAGAAAAAATAGAAAAGATCGAATAAATCGAATAAATTTGATAAACATAATTTCTTTCACATGCCCTGAAAATAGGGTTCTTTCTTTTTCTTTAATATCCAGATAAGGGATTAGCCTGGACTGATCTTTAATTTTAATACAATCCGGGCTGGCTTATTTCCAATGTTTCTCAAAATTAATAACCTTGCCCTTATTTTTAATATTATCATCTAGCTCTCATCAGAACCTTTAACGATAAGTTTAAAAATAGATTTTCTGATTCCTACATCATGGAACTAAAAAGAGAGAATGTGCTCATTGAAGCCTTGCCTTATATGCAGGAGTTCTATAACTCAATTATGGTTATTAAAGTAGGCGGAAATGCAATGGTAAGCTCCCAAATCATGGAGGACATTATAAAAGATGTTGTGCTCCTGCGCTATGTGGGAATCAAACCCGTTATTGTACACGGCGGTGGGCCTGAGATTACGGAAAAAATGGAGCGGATGGGCAAAAAAGCTGAGTTTTTCCAGGGCTTACGTATTACAGACGACGAGACAATGGAGATTGCCAGGATGGTGCTTGTCGGAAATATCAATACCAAAATTGTATCTCTTATCGGGGTTTGCGGAGGAAAAGGTATTGGGCTTAACGGTCACGATGGAAGAATGATCCTTGGTCATAAACAGGCTGTAAAGAAGGTAGTGGTTGACGGTATTGAGACTGAGGTTGATATCGGCTGGGTCGGGGAGTGTGAGGTAATTAATCCTGATATCCTCCATATCGTGCTCGAAAACGGATATATTCCAGTCATTTCTCCTATTGCTGTGGATGCTAAAGGCAATGCTCTAAACATTAACGCCGATATAGTGGCAGGTGATATTGCCGCAGCTTTGCATGCTAAAAAGCTGATTCTGATGACTGATGTCTCAGGGCTGCTTAGAAATATAAATGATCCCGATAGCCACATATCTCGCGTAACTCTGGACGAAATCGATCACCTTATCGCTGAAGGAGTCATACAGGGAGGTATGATCCCAAAACTCAAAGGTGCAGCAGTCGCAGTAAAAAATGGTGTTGAAAGGGCTCATATCATAAACGGAAGTGTTTCTCACTCCATGCTTCTTGAACTTTTTACTGATCAGGGAATCGGAACTATGGTTTGCAGTTTGGAAAAGCCAAAAGATCGACTATAAACGAGCTGGCGGCTTTATAGCTACTTCTAGTTTTTGATTAGTTTTAATAAAATAATTTAAGAGGTAATCATGAATCTACTTATCAGGCCTGTCAGGTTAAGTGATGCTCAGGATATCAATGAGATGCGAAGGCAAGAGGAGGTTAGGGCACACACCCTTGCCCTTCCTACAGAAACTGTTGAGTTTACAGAAGGATTCCTGAGGAGTATGGGTAGTGATGACCATATACTGGTATCCGAACTCGAAGGAAATGTTGTCGGAATGGCAGGGATACATCTTTTAAAGAGCGTCAGACAGAGACATTCATCTTTTCTTGGGATCATGGTAAGGGCTGAATATCAGGGGCAGGGTATTGGGAAAAACTTGATGGAAAAGATTCTCGACCTTGCAGATAACTGGCTTATGCTGGTAAGAATTGAGCTTGATGTTACTGCAGACAATGAAAAAGCTATCAGTCTTTACCAGTCTTTTGGTTTTGAAATCGAGGGGACGAAGAAGTACGCAATAATTAAGGATGGGAAGTATGCCGACCTTCTCATGATGGCCAGGTACCATATTCCCACTCAGTTCAAATAAAAATTAAATAAAAAAATAGTCTTTTGCAGTTCTTAGTGATTGTCACAAAATAATTCAGGCATTTATTTATATGGGTTCCTTCTATTGAATATATATGAGTAACCAACTTGAGAAAATTCTCTCTGAAAAGTATGAATTGCTCAAACCGTTTCTCGATGAACAAAAGAAACGTCTATTTGCTGGTGCTGAGGCTATTAGCCTTGGTGAAGGTGGAATCAGCATAGTTTCTCGTGCAACAGGAATCTCTCGTGATACTATTTCTAAAGCTTGTAAAGAACTAGCAAGTGGAACGATTGGAGCAAGTGGAACATCTATTCCTGATGGTAAGATTCGAGCTCCTGGGGGAGGTCGCAAAAAGAGTGTTGATAAAGATCCCACACTTATATCTGATCTTGAAAGTCTTATTGAACCAACAAGTAGTGGTGATCCAGAATCACCTTTGCGTTGGACCT
>NZ_LMVP01000550.1 GCF_002287235.1 Methanosarcina spelaei | reverse complement strand
CCGGGGAAGTTTTCCATCCCCGCAGCAAGCTAGCGGGGTATTCGACTGAAATAAATACACTTCAGGTTGTATTGATTTATTAAATATTTTGTCATAAGTAGAATCCTCTTTTATAAGAGATGCAGGTTTTGCACGTGCATTGTGCGGTTCACGAAGAATTATAGCCATAAAAGCTTGCGATAACAATTGAATACTTATAATGCTTGTTGCATTTTTTCCAATATTTTTATAATAATTTTTTCGTCTATCGTAAAACAAACCTTTACTCAAAAAGTATTCTTCAATATCACGTTGAATTTGATCAGTTGCTCTTAATGAAGCTGTTTGAATAGCTGTTTGGAAATTTGTCGCCTTTATTATACGATCTCTAGTTTCAGAAAGGCTTTGATCTAATACAATAATTTTTATCAAAATTGATCTTTTCTCATTCTCTAAGTCTCTATGTTTTTCTTTTAGATAGTTCCAGATACTAAAGGTTGTTTGTAAACCATTAACAATTTGCACGTTCTCAAGATGAATCGTCTTACCAACAATACTTGCATTTGAAGATAAAATATTGATTCCGTTATTAAGCCACCAAAAATCTAAATTATCACGAGATTCAAGGCTACCTTTTATGTCTTTATTTACCTCGACTCCACCTTGATAATCTCTAACATTTGATTCAAATATATAACGTCTTATATCTTCATTATCGTCAGTAACGAACTTATAATAATCAATTAAATTTGATAAAACAATGTAACTATTATCTCCTTTAGATAATGTTTCTTCAAATTTTAATGGTAAAGTATATTCTTTTGCTACTCGAGACGAGTTAATCAGCTCTCTAACTCCATAATATTTTATTTCTATATTAGCCCCGCTAAAATAGTCCATTAACACTTCTTTTAAATTATTTGCTCTATTTGCGACTTTAATGTTGATGGAAGAAGCATCTCCTTTACTTGAACAAACAAAATAAATGTTCAAAATTGGGTGGCTAGATGCTATACCAAGATAAGTATCTCTAAAAAGGCTAGCTTTTTCTAAAAGTTCAGTGTTATATACTTTTTTTAGAGAATCTAATGATTTCTCTAAATTAAAAATATCTCTAACTGTAGAGATCACGCGATCGAATACTTTCTCTGAAAATGATGAGGAACTTTTAGATTGAATGATAAATAAATCTAAGTTTGAGTACTTCTGAAATGAATTTAAATTCGGTTTTTCGTAAATCATTTCGTCGTTTATAAAAAAGAAAAAACCATCTATTCCACCATCGTCACCGCCGTCAACATCTCCATATGATAATTCATCATATGAAAGATCATATTTTTTCAAAATTTGATCGAAAGAAAATAATTCAAAAAATTCATCGTCTGATAAAGAATTATCAAATTCATCTTTTTTTTGAGTAAGTAAGTTATTTAAAAATATAACATCATTGTTTGCCATAGATAATCCTCTAAAAATATGTTTACAATATCAAGAAGCCTTTAAATCCACTTAATCTACTTAGATAATATTAATATGTCATCTACGGATGTATAAATAAATTGTCAAAAGATTGAATATTGTTAATTCTTGGTATGGCGAATCTCGTTGACGCAGAATAGTTGATGCATTTTGAGGCTTGGTGTTGAGGATGATGGAAAGATCAAGATAGCTGTTTACAAAGACGAGGAAAAAGTCAGTGTAGTCATTATGCCCTATAATATGTTTGAGAATATTGAGTTTGAAAATTGAGAAGATGTAAATACATGGATGTTGTGATATTTGATAAGAATATGTCCATATTGGGTGTGGAAAAAGTGGATGATATCAAGATTTAAATTACTATGCACATCTCTTAAAAATATTTAAATTGTGTATATAAAAATGTTACAAATATATTATCCAATTTTTATACTGTTTTCTCAATACATTGCATTTATAAGGTATTAAAAAATGCAGGAAAGAAGTCCTTCCCTGAGCTTTGTGGAATTCCTTAATTTCAACCTAAATGAGCTTACAATTTCTTTGTTTATGTTATAGCTCTTTTAATTTTATTTCTTTTATTTGAGAGCTTATCCTGAAACTTCCTGTAACTTCATTATTACTGCTAACATTACAATTCCAAATTATGATTTCTTTTATTCATATCTTGTAAGTACTTTCTTACAAGATTTTGGTACTGAGTCCTTTTAACGGAAGCTATATTTATAAGTTTAATATTAGTACGTCAATATTTACAGATCTAATATTTACAGGTTTAATATTTGTAGATTTAATATTTCATTTAACATAGGTTTAATTATAATTTAAACTCAGATTTAGTTATCATTTAAAACGTACTCAGCTTTAACCGCATATAACTATAATCGCACTTTATCGCACTTTACTTTAGTTGCAATTCACTGCAACAGCACTTTACTTCAGGAGTAATCAATTGAAGTTTTACCTAAACGTAATTGACATATAAATCATACTCAGGAGTAGAAATTAATGAAACGAAAGTGGGAACGGGATTTAGGACTTCAGGGACGGATGATTTTCACAATGTTTCTTCTGGCAGCAGTTTACCTTTTTTTCCTGGCGTTTCTCTCGTACAACGGGACTCCACCGGTAGTTATGATGCTTTTTGTAGGCTCTTTCATGGCTATCCAGTACTTTTATTCGGATAAACTGGTAATGTGGTCAACCGGCGCACAGATCGTTTCTGAAAGCGAAGCCCCACAACTGCACGGGATAATTACGCGGCTCTGCGCAATAGCTGATCTCCCGAAACCTAAGGTGGCAATTGTCAGAACTCAGGTTCCGAATGCCTTTGCAACAGGCCGGAACCAGAACAACGCTGTTGTTGCAGTTACTACAGGAATTATGGACAAACTCTCTCCAGCCGAACTCGAGGCCGTGCTTGCTCACGAACTTACCCATGTCAAAAACAGGGATATGGCTGTCATGACAATTGCCAGTTTCATCTCAACCCTGGCTTTTTACTTTGTCCGTTACAGCCTCTACTTTGGAAATATGGGAGGAGACCGGAAAAAAGAAGGTGGAGGCATTTTGCTTGTCTGGTTAGTTTCACTTGCAGTCTGGGCTATCAGTTTTCTACTTACTCGAGCCCTTTCCCGCTACAGGGAATATGCTGCAGACAGGGGCGCAGCCGTTATTACCGGACAGCCGTCGAACCTTGCATCAGCTCTAATGAAGATAAGCGGAGTCATGTCCAGAGTCCCAAGCGAAGACCTCAGGTCAGTAGAGGGAATGAATGCATTTTTCATCATCCCTGCAATCTCAGGTTCGTCTATTATGGATATTTTTTCCACTCATCCCTCTGTAGAAAAAAGAATAGCCAAGCTTGAAAAAATGCAGCAGGATCTGGGTTAACCTGATGTACTGGCAAAATTCTGGTCACAGGACGAATCCTGGTCATGAAATCTCATTTAACAGGACACTATTAAGAAAGCGGATTACAATACGAATTAAGGACACGAATTAAAAAGGAGAGACTAAATGGGTCTTCGCGATTTTGTGGACGCAATTCTCGGTAAGAGTACACTTCCAAAAGCAAAAAGTGAGAAATTATTTGCAATGTCTACAGCCAGTATCACTCTGGAAAGCAATCTTGGCCTGAAGCCTTCGGGATCGGCAGGGATCTGTTTTAAGCCAATAGGGGCTTCAGCATACGAATCTGCACGAAAGGAGATTCAGGAACTTCTGGAGTACAGCTCAAAGGAAACGGAAACCGAGTTCAGGCTGGAAAAAGACGAGTTCGATTTTCTGTGGGCTATTTTTAAAGACCCGGACTTCGAAGACCTTGTTGCAAATATTCACCTTGTAAGTGAAACCCTTGAAGAACACGGCTTTGGCGGGCAGCTTCTCTGTGCTATTTACAGATTTGACGGCGAACCAGAAGCTGGAAACTCCGGCCGTGGAAAAACCGTTTACTGGATCTATAATTTTAAGCAGGGAACTTATTACCCCTTTATCCCGCTTTCCGGTAAGCAGAGGGACAGTCCTTTTGAATTTAAATTAAGGGCGGAAATGGAAAGGGAAATGCCTATCGAAGAAAATGTAGAAAAGTGGTATCCCCTTTGGGGAATTCCATTCTAAAAACTGTGATGTCAAGAAGTTCAATACACTTTCAACACATTTTCTAAATTATTTTTTCCTTTGATTTTTAATCAAGTTCACTCAACTTAATCCCTCATAACCTTTCAGGTTTTAATCAATTTCAGGTTTTAATCAAGCTAAGGTTTTAATCAGTTTCAGGTTTTAATCAAGCTAAGGTTTAATCCTTGAGCTTTGAGCTTTTCCATAAGCTCTTTTGAATATTCGGGCACCGCACCTGATTTTGATGCAACATATGTTCCAAGAATGCAGGCAATTGAAGCGGCTTTTGAAACTTCGTATCCTGAGAGGTATGTGTAAAGAAAACCTGCGGAAAAGGCATCTCCGGCTCCGACGGTGTCTGCAACCTCGACAGGAGTGGTTCCTACTTCTTCATAAACTCCTCTATGGTAAACAGCAGCTCCTCTTGGCCCTCTTGAGATGCAGATAACGGAAATTTCAGGATATTTTTCGGTAACCAGGCGGCAGAAAGCTTTGTAAGAAGTAAGAGGCTTACAGGTATTCGTAGTGCTGGAAAGCAGGCAGGAAATAGTGGCGGCTTCTTCTTCATTCAGCTTTAAAATCGTTGTGTGTTCTAGTGAAGACAGTATCCATTCTTTTTTGTAATTCCCTGTCCTCAGGTTTACATCATAGAAGAAATCTTTTGATTTTATTTCCGAAAACAGCCTTTCCAGAGTTTTTCGGTTTTCTTCCGTCCTCTGGGCAAGGGTTCCGAAACAAAAAACGTCCCATTCTTCCCTGGAAAGGGCCTCAAACTCCTTTTTACCTGGTGTAATCGCATCCCAGGCAACACCTTTGTTAATTGTGAAAACCGGAATTCCTTCTGCCTGTAGCTCGACAGTAACCGTCCCTGTAGGTCTCTTTTCATCAGTTAAGATGTAAGAGGTGTCAATTCCCACCGCTTCAGCCTGGGAAATCAGTTTTTCTCCAAGTTCGTCCCTTCCGACTGCCGTAATCACAGCCGGTTTTGCTCCCAGTTTTGCAAGGTGGGCTGCAAGGTTCAGCGGAGCTCCTCCAAGGTGGGCTGAACCTTTAATAATATCAAAAAGGGCTTCCCCGAAAGTAAGGGCTTTAATTGGCTTAATGTAGAGGGGATGAGAATTTTCATTCATCAATACGGTATATTGACTCATGAGTGATAACACTTTGACTTGTGAATACCATGCAGAGCTTGAGTAAACTAAAATTCCCTTGCTTCAAGTTTCTCCTCAAAGCCGATGAAAAGCAGCTCAAACATCATCTCATTCTTAATCGCTTTTTTGTCAGCTTCCAGCGGACACAGTTATGACTCAAACAAACTCCTTATATAAATCACATCTCATGCAGTCAGCACAATGATTACCCTCTCTGTCTTTACTTCTACGGAGTTCGGCTGCAGCTTGCACCATCTCTGCACGGGTTTTGTCGTGAAGGTCTTCCAAGACTTTAAGTCGCCTCGATTTAAGCTCATAGCAGTTTGGATTTTTAGCAATTTCAAGATCGAGATTTCGCAGCTTCAAAGCGACATCAACAATATACTTACTCTGGTCAACAATATGCTCATCTATAACAGTCATATAATTTCTCCACTCTATGAAATAACTCTTTGAAATTTAAGGTTCGATGGGCAGCCAGTTATATCTATTTTCTGTCAACGCTCTCATAGTGCTCTCATAAGAGTCTTCGAGTTCGTTCTACCTTTTTCACCATGCTACTTTTTCCGTAAATTAGTAATTGTTCAATATATAAAATATATAAGAGTTTCTGGTCAGAGTATTAGGCATCCTAAAGACTTTTGATTAAGAGAAAGAACACACAAGTAACCATCATCTCTGTCCACGATCAGATAAGACCTGCCAAGCCCCAGTAGATATTCTCTTTTATCCTTCCATTTCCTCCGGGCTTTATATTATTTGGAACTTATTGGAGGAGGTAGCCACACGCACTTCTTGCCTCTGCATGCATGAGGAACACGTTTCTTCTTCCTTTGGAATTTCTTGACGCTGGACTGTTGATTGTTGAATTGTGGGAGAATTTCCGATACTTAAAAGCAACCTGCCGACTGCCCTGTTTCCAATAGTACGTTGAAGCTGCACAATGTCAGCATGGGTGAGGGATTTCGGGTTGGTTTTGGCACGCTGGATGATAGAATAAGGATTAGAGAAGGGAGTCTGGCTTATGGGAGTTGTTCGCTTTTGTAAAATTGTATTCGTTTTTTTGGATTGCTGGATTTGCTGGTGCTCGGGCATGGGTACATCCCTGTGGAGTTGACGGGATAACATTAAAAATCCAATAATATTGATATATGGCACAGCATAAAATGCTAAATGTTTAGTTATTTTTAGAAATCTGTGATTATCCGCATTCTCTGTGACTTTGCCGTGACTGTTCGGGAAGTAGTGAGCCTAACTGTAAACGTGACCGGGATTTGGACGGGATCTGGACGGAATTGAGGTAAAGAGTAAAAAGAAAGCTTATTTATAACTTTCTCTTCTTTCTACATTCTTTTAGTTTTTCTTCCAGGCGGATACAGGAAATGAAGACTCCAAACTGCGTCGCAATGGTTTCGAGGGCAGTACGTACACTATCTGGAAACTCGAGTTCAAGGCTCGAAGCAAGATAAAAAGCTGCAATGACTTTTCTTCCTGATTTTATGGGGATTATTGCGGTAGCCCTGAGGTTTTCACGCCTGAGCGCATCATCTCTCGAAGTGAGAAGCAGGTCTATATGCTGTTTATAAACCGGTTGTCCTATCATAACAAGTTTAGTATTAGGGGAATTCACACTGTAACGGGAGGCATGCTCAACAAAAATGGGGGAAAAACCACGGTGAATTGCAAGCGTCATATCTCCTGTTTCTTCATCTATGAGATAAATACCTCCTGCATTGATTTCATCAATTTGGAGGCAGGAATCCAGTAGTTTCTCAAGAGTCTCGTTAAGGGCACTTGAAGTGCTTAATGCGATGCCCAGATCCCTCTGGATGTAGAGCAATTTTTCTTTTCTTTTCCGCTCAGTAACATCCATGACTATCCCCATAAGGTACTTTACAGTCCCATTTTCATCGGCTTCAATGAAAGTCCTTTCATCAACCCAGCGTATCTCACCTGATTTCGTCAGGATACGATACTCTTGAGAATAGTCCACGTAATTTTCTTCTATTCTTCTTGAGAGTTCTCTTTCAACCATTCCCAGGTCATCAGGGTGTATGATATTGCCATAAAGAAGTTTTCCGGATGTAAATTCTTCGGCAGTATACTCGAATTTCTTTATGTTTTCTGATACAAACTCAGCAGGCCAGTATTTCTCTGGCCTCCAGAGGAAAACCGTGACCGGAACCTTATTTATCACCGAGATCAGTTCCTTTGCCATCTCAAGAGCATTGCATAAAGCCGTCTCACTTAAATATTTATATGATTTTTGTCTACTGTCCCCGTTCTTAGCTGAGTTCGAGACTGTTTTAGGCATTTAGTTCTCCTATGATCAAAATATCTTGCAGGAATCTCTGCAAAAATTTTGGATATTTACATTTTTTGCTTCGCAAACATAAAAGTATGCAATAAATAAAAAAGCTTGTGATTTTGTTTTCAGAGAGCATCAGAAGGTAGAGACTTGAAAATTAAAATCGATTAAAAAAATCTGGTTAAAGGAAATGAATTAATAAAAGGAAATGTAAGGAAATGTAAGGAAAAGTATATAAACTAAATTTGATTTAAGGATTTTAAAGTATATACATTTAAATTCCAAGCCTATTCATCTAACTGTTTAAAACTCTTTGCATGTTTGTTTTCTGCAGGTGTCTTTTCCTGATTTCCCGGTCCGTGGACGATGATTTGACAGCCTACTTACGGTTTCTGTTTTACACCACATATTAATTTTTCTTTAGAAGTGTGAACCGTATAACAAATATATTTATAAAATGGCGTTTTATCGCGGCTTTCGTCCATATACCGATCTCCCTGTTTCCAATGGTACGCTAAAGCTGCATTATATCAGCATGAGTAGGGACTTCGGGTTGATTTTTACGCGCTGGATAACAGAATAAGGATTTGATACAGGAGTCTGGCTTACGGGAGTTGTTCGCTTTTCAAAGTTGGTATCCGATATTTTGGACTGCTGAACTTGCTGATGCTCGGGCATGGGGTAACATCCATGTGGAAGTTGAGAGGCGGACTATAAAATACTTCAAAAAAAGTGATATATGACTTCGTTACAGTATAAAAACGTTTCATATTTGTTGAATATTTTTAATTGAGGGAGTGCAGTAACCAAATTTGTCTACATGTGGTAAAATGAAGTGAAAAACAGAACACAAGAATAAAATACGGGGAACTAGGACCAGTATCAAAAATATGATAAAAAAGAGCTTATCTGACACTTGCGTCCGGCTGCATTACCCCAAATATGTTTTTTTCGGTGTCGAGGCAATAAGCGTACCAGCCGACCCCACGTATTGGTTTTTTTTCCATAGTGATTTTACCACCGTGTTTTTGTATCCTGTTCAGGTATTCATCGAGATTCGGGACACCTATTGTGCAGATATAGGTACTTATTGGCGTATCCGCTCTAGGTTCCTTTCCCTGTCTTTTCATAATGCCGCCGTCGATTCCCGGCTCGTCTCCCTTGCCGGTGATTACACTCCAGTATTCTACCGAACCTTCCGACCTCTCTATTTTCCAGCCGAACACATCCTCATAGAACTTCTTAGCCCGTGCAATATCCTCTGCATATATCTCAAAATGAATTACTCTTGGCGTGAGAATTACCCCCTGCTTTAATTAGATAGTTTGGATGATATTCATATATTAATTTAGGCTTTACTTTTTTAAACACTTGGTTTTCTGATCCGTAACGGTAAATAGAAGTCAGAAAACCATTAGGGGATTCTGAGGAGATTCTAAATTCTAAGGAGATTCTAAATCTGAGGAGATTCTAAGAAAATTCCGAGGAAATTCTAAGAAAATTTCGAGGAGATTCTGAGGAGATTCTGAAGAGATTCTAAGGAAATTCGAAGATCCAGATCGATTTTTTTCGCATTGTCGATCTTTCGTTTTTTAATTTTCAAATTATCTATCAAAATAATAAGATACTCGGACTTTTTAATGGCTTTTGGGTAAAGAATTAGAAAGAAATATTAAATATTCTTTTTAGCTAAAAACTGAGCAACATACTCAGTGAAAAGTTCCATATCTTCAGTGCCTTTTTGAAGATTTTCGTAAAGCCTATCCAGCTCTACTTTCGCATACATATGTACGAGCACATTTCTGAACCCTGCAGCAGGTTCAATTTTTCTAGCAAAGGTCTCAGGAAGGACACCGATTTCTCCAAGGACGCGAAATGTTTCCCTGTAACTCTCAGGGCGTTTTATCTTTTCCTCTGAAATAATAATTTCCCCAATATCAAGCATACACTCCAGTGAGACTTGCAAATATCTTTCTACAGCTCCTCTAAGCATGTAGTTTTTCTCAACTTCTTCAAGGCTATACTGTTGAAGATCCTTAAGTCTGGTTATGTATTCTTCAAGCAGTTCAAGCTTGTCGATTATTTCCTGCCTCATTTCAACCTGCCTTTTGACATTCTTTCAATTGTTCTTTTCATATGCCTTTCAATATAGTACTGTTCATCGTAATATCTTGACATTATCCGTGTCTCAAAACCCACTCTTTTCCTTTCATCGGACTTCAAAATAATTCCATCGCGTATAATATTGAATGACAGAAGCAGAGGGGAGTCATTAAGTACAACAAGGTCCACATTTTTTGTTTTCAGAAGGTCTCCCAGATCAACTATTAATCTCAGCTGAAGGTCAAAAGCCTCTTTTCCGGTAAGTGAATCGTCAAGAAGGACAGCAATATCTATATCACTAAGGCAATTTGCTTCTTCCCTGGCGGTTGAACCGAACAGGTAAGCAACCACAACACAGGCTTCGCCGGAGAAAAATTCTGTCAGTTTTATTTCAAGTTCTTTTAAACCTACTTTTACAATTTCTGACTGCATATAATCAACCGTAAGGTGTTAACTCGTCTAATTGGTTTTATATCTTAATGCTTACTTTCGGTTTATAACTTATTTAGCTTTAGAACTTCTCTCTATAAATGTCTCAAGATTATGCGAGATCGTACATTAGCATAAAACTAAGCATAAAATTAAGCTTAAAACATAAGCACAAAAAATAAGCATAAAACTTTTTAACTTACTACTTTTCTTGCCGCTAATTGAGCAGTTTCTATCAAAATCCTTCTTGCTCTCTTTGATCTTCTCACTGTGATTCTTCATTATATCGCTACTTTACAAGAAGACTTCCTTTCTTATTGCATCTTAAGCTGGTTTTGCTAAGGGTTATGGATTAAAAAGAGTGTACGAGGTTTTTTATCGAATCTTCTAGCTTTAGCTAGGATGCGGGAATGAGGGTGAAGGAATGCAAGAGATTTGAGTAAAAAATACGAAAGTAGAGAGTTTGAAGAGAGATTTAAGTAACAACTAAGAAATTAGAGAGTTTGAAGAGATAGTCGGAAAAAGAAGGGAGTTATGGAGAAAGAAAGGGATTATGGAGAAAGAAAGGAATTATGGAGAAAGAAAGGGATTATGGAGAAAGAAAGGAGTTATGGAGAAAGAAAGGAGTTATGGAGAAAGAAAGGAGTTATGGAGGAAATAGACTACTTTTGTACTGTTAATTCCGTTGAAGTTCAGACACAAACGGCAGCTTCGTTAACTTGTTGCAGGTTCTAGCGGAATGATATATGGATTATCTCCATCATTTTTCACAAGAGCTCGTACACCATAGACCTCTTTTATATTTTCTACGGTGAGAACTGAAGTCGGATTCCCAACGGCAAATATTTTTCCATCTTTCATCATAATTATTCTATCGGCATATCTGGAAGCCAGATTCAGGTCGTGAAGTGCCATGATTGCAGAGATTCCTTTGTTCTTCACGATATTCTTTATAATTCCCATGACTTCGAGTTGATGCCTTATATCAAGGTTGCTGGTTGGCTCGTCAAGAAGAAGAATGTTTGCTTTCTGTGCAAGTGCGCGTGCGATAAGCACTTTTTGTTGCTGACCTCCGCTGATTTCTTTAATATCTCTCATGGCAAACTCCATCATTCCAAGTAATTCCAGCACTTCCAGTACACAATCCAGGTCCTCTTTACTGTTCTTCCATCCAAGATAAGGGCGTCTGCCCATAAGAACGGTATCTATAACAGAAGCAGGAAAAACACCTTCAAGACTCTGCGGTACATAGCCCATTTTTCTTGCAATCTCCATTCTGCTCATTTTACTGATATTGTGGCCGTCCAGTAGTATGCTTCCTCTTTTCGGGTTCAGTATATGGTCGATACACCGGATCAGGGTGGACTTTCCGGTACCGTTTGGACCTACAATGCCAAGAACTTCTGCGCGGTTCAGTTCCATTGATACATTTTCAAGCACGGATATACTTTTATAAGCAAATTCAACATTGTTTACCTTCAGTTTCACCAGTATTCCCTCTTTCTTTTCATGATCATATACAAAAAAAGCGGAGCGCCCATGAAGGCAGTTATTGCTCCGACAGGAAGAATTATTGGAGCTAGAATTCTTCTTGCTACAAGGTCTGCGCTAGTCAGCAGTAACGCACCAAGAAGGCCGGATACTGGAAGAGCAAACCTGTTATCGCCTCCTACTGCAATTCGCGTGAAGTGCGGAGCAACCAGGCCTATGAATCCGATTGTTCCAGTAAAGCATACAATGCATGCAACAAGCAAAGTCGTGATTGACATTAGAACAATCCGGGTACGTTTAACATTCACACCCAGGCTTGCTGCAGTTTCATCACCCGCAGCCATTAGGTTAAGATCCGGTGACTTTATTATGAGCAGAGGGAGGCAACATGTTAGTACGCCGAGTATGATAGTGACCTTAGGCCAGGAGGACCTATCAAGATCACCTACTGTCCAGAATACAGCTTCCTTTACAGCCTCAGCTTCGCCAAAGTACTGAAGGATTGTTGTCATTGCAGCAAACAAATACATCATTGCAATGCCAGCCAGAATCATGGTTTCAGGTGTTGCACCTTTTCGGTTTGATAATCCAAGGATTATAAAAGAACATAATAGTGCGAATAGGAAAGCGTTGCCTATTACAAGATAATTTCCTCCAGCAACACTTATGCCTGTAAGGATTGCAAGAGACGCCCCAAAGCCGGCACCCGAAGATATACCGAGCGTATAGGGACTTGCAAGAGGGTTTTTGAGTACTGCCTGCGTTACACAGCCTGCAACCCCAAGCCCGAAACCAGCAACTATTCCCATAAATATACGGGGAAGCCTGAGGTTCCATGTACATACATCGGCAAGCCAACCCGGCTCAAAATAAGCTGGAAATAACCTGTGCAGTATTGAAGAGTAAATCTCCCATATAGATAGGTTTGCAGATCCCATAGAGGCGGATATGCCTGATACGAGAATTATTGAGAATAGGAGGAAGAAAATAATGAAGACCTTTTTTCCGATAAGCTTATTGTACCGATTTCTAACCTCTTCTTTAGTCAACGTATACTGTTTTGTCTCCAAAGATACACATCCATTACATTAGGCAATTTATTGTTTTTCATTCAATTGGTTTTATTCGGTAAGTGCTGCCTCAAACATACTGATAATGGTATAATTGTCTAATCTTCATGAATTGTCTAATCTTCATGAATTGTCTAATCTTCATGAATTGTCTAATCTTCATGAATTGTCTAATCTTCATGAATTGTCTAATCTTCATGAATTGTCTAATCTTCATGAATTGTCTAATCTTCATGAATTGTCTAATCTTCATGAATTGTCTAATCTTCATGAATTGTCTAATCTTCATGAATTGTCTAATCTTCATGAATTGTCTAATCTTCATGAAACCAGTATTAGAGAAGGAATTGTTAAGACTATCAATCCCACCTAAAACTGCACTTACCGAGATTATTTTTCAGGCTCAGCATAGCTCGAAAATGTGGAGTATCGGTTTCTACCTGAAATAATCGATCAAATGTCCTGAACTCAACTGCGTACTTGCCATCAGTATGCCAATGACCATGAAAGAGAAGACAGATATCCGAGTTCAACTGCACGAAACATCGAAGCATTTACAATGGCTTATTCTTTTTCTCCTTCTACAAGCATCATTTTATCGAACACTTTGACAGATACGTTCACAAGCCCCGCCGCTTCAAACATGCTGATTAGCTCTCCAGGGTCAGCCCCATTGTAGAAAGGCAATTCCTTTCCTATCTCTCCTCCAAAGTGATGGTTTCCGGGATGAGAATGTCTGGCCGGAATATCTGTCAGGACTTTACCCCCGGGTTTTGTCACTCTCGCCCACTCTTTAAATGCAGAAGCCGGGTTTGCAAGAGTCCAGATCAAGTGTCTACTGACAACCGCATCAAACTGCTCAGCTTCAAACGAGAGATTCTCGGCATCTTCCACAACAAAATTTACGGAACTTCCGGCTATTTCCATTTTCTTTTTTGCTTTTTCCAGTTTATTCTTTGCCCAGTCTGCACCTGTGACATCATAACCCAGCTCAGCCAGCAGCAGAGCTAAAAATCCAGTGCCTGTTCCCATGTCCAGAATTCTCAGTTTCTGCCCGGTTCCCAGGATCTGGGTGATTGCTTCTGTCCAGAGTTTCTTTTCTGCTTCAGAATGAACTCCATGTGCTGCAATGGCATCGTAATCGTGTTCTGCATTGTCCCACCATTCTCTAATTTGAGGCTTTACTTCCATATGTTTTCACCTACGTCCATTATAGTAAAAGTTGCAGTCATTACTTTTTTGTTATACAGAGCTTTTGCGCTTTTTTCAGGGTCTTTGTGTCCAACGTTTAACATTCACTTTCCACTTTTTTTGAGATCAATGTCAACTATGCCTTCCTGGTCAATTGTCACTTCAATAGGAAAATCACGATTGTCAGTATGTATTCCATATACTGTCTTTCTGCGACACTGACCTCAACGGCATGATTTTTCCCCAGGTACCAAAGACTGTAGGAGTCATTTTTTCGATCTTAACCGCCTTGTCACTTTTCATATGTCCAAAGCAAAGGTCACGTACTATGGGATCTCCTGGGGAAAAATTGTGCATGCAATTCTCAACCCAGATCTCATGGCCCCGTACGATATCGAGGAAATCTTCCTCAAAAAAAGGTGAAAAGGCTTCCTTCTGGAAAGCTTTTTGAACCATGTTATTACTCCGGATAAGCCCAGGTTCCGGGAACCTCAATGTTATGGAACTTTTTGAGGTACTCTTTGTTAATTTCTTCAGGATTGGTGTCCTTAAAAAGCTCAGGATGCATGCATTTGGCAAAGTAGATATGACCTATTACCCACCTTGGTCCTCCGATAATATCCCTATCTATTAAGTAGACTCTTTGATTTTCCACAGCATTTACCTTCTCGAACCCTGGTCTGTTTGAGAGAACTTTCGTCAGCAAAACTTTCATATCTTCTTCTGTTTTTCCAGGACCACTGTCAAATCCTTTCATCAAATCCGCAAACATGAAGTCAGGATTTTTCTCTATTACCCACTCAGGGTCCACTTCAACAGAATTGCCGGCTAATCCTGTGGCGATATTGCTCCCTCCTGTTCTTTCAGCCACCTGACCTGCACTGGGATCGTTCGGGGTTATTACCTGCCATTTATCTTCCCCTTCTGACATATACTCATAATAGAAAGTTGGCATGTCATTGGTCTTCAGGTCTTTAGTACGTTCCTTTACGAGATTTTCATAGCCCTGCATCCAGTTGAGGAGTTCATTTGCTTCTTTTTCTTTCCCCAGGACAAAACCCATAGTTGTTAAGTCAGAGTATATTGTTTTCTTGGAGGAAAGACCCATTACAACAATAGAGGTATTAGGAAGATTGTCGGCTATTTGGTTGGCATTTTCTGCCTGAGAGAGAGGCAACAGGACTATATCGGGCTTGAGAGTCAGAACCATTTCGTAGTTAACCGATTTTCCGTGCACTCCAACCTCAGGAAGATCCAGAAGTCCAAACTCAGCCATACGCTCATGAAAAGCTTTGTCCACTCCTACAATCATGTCTCCTGTTCCGAGAGCAAGCAAAGTTTCCGTAGTACGGTAGTCCGTGGGGACGATCCTTTTTACAGGCAGACTTACATTTACCTGCCTGCCAACTCCGTCAACAAGAGTAAGCTCTTTCGCTTTTCCAAGATTAATCAGCTCGGTTTTAGTTACATCAAGTATGTTGATATTGTTATCACATGTCGCATCTGCAAGTTGCGTTTGGTTTTTAGAGCCCAGAATGATGCTTTCAGTATACTCCACATCTTTCACATCTATGGTCTCGTCTCCATTCGCATTTCCAAGAACGCTGAGTGTGACATTCGATGCAGCTTCAGAGTCAGACAGATTCACAGAATCGGATACGTTTGCGGAATTAGATACATTCGTAGAGTTAGATACATTCGCAGAATTAGATACATTCGCAGAGTTAGATACTTTCACAGAATCAGATACATTCGCAGAATCATGTACATTCGTAGAAACAGATGAACTTAAGGTATCAGATGTGTTTATGGAGTCGGACAAATTAAGAGAATCCGATGCAAATGCGGGTAATGTAAGAAGAATCAAACCAATGACCATTCCAACCAGGAACTCTATTTTCATGTTATCACCTCTGTTTACTCCTGGCCAGACAGACTACTGCAGTCAAACCAATCAAAGAGAGCTCTACTTCGAATCCGGGAGTAGCTGCTTGTTTCGTAGCTGCTTGTTTTCCGTTCTCTTCTTTTCCGTTCTCTTCTTTTCCGTTCTCTTCTTTTCCGTTCTCTTCTTTTCCGTCTTCTTTGGAATCTCCCCAGATGGTATCGATACGTTTAGCTTCGATGTTTCCTAGCAGCCCGTTAGAAATTCTAAGGTCTCCTTCTCCGTCACTCATCACTTCAAACCCAATTTTGGCCAGTTCTCCAGATCCACTGACGCCGGAGACTCCTTCCAGATTAAAGATCACTCTTGCCGTCTTGCTGTCAACTGAACTCCATTGTACCGGTATTTCCGTACTTCCAATACTACCGTTTTCGACACTGACAATTTTCAGGACATCCGGGTTGAACACCAGATCAAACTGTCCTGCATCAAGATTTTCAACATTATCGATATTTACGGTTGCATAAACCGTATTTCCCTTTACCAGCTCAGTTGTGTTTAAGCTGACAGTCGTCTGCTGCGCCTGGCACGGAACTGCCGCAAACACCAGCAGTACAGCAAAACAAATCCCGAAGAGAACTTCTCTCTTCAACTCTGTCCATAAACTTTTTTTCATCCGATCACCCTTGAGCCCTCTAAATACAGGCTATTTCACTATCGGTCAAAACTCACTGCTGGATAACAGATTTAATTATCTCGTGTGCTGGAATGGCAAAATCATAAAAATGCTGCTACACCTGGTAATGCTACATAATAATGCTGCATAATAATGCTACACCCTGTCACAGCGACTAATCTAATGCCGTTCCGGCACTTTGGAGTACTAGCAGAGGAAGCTGCTTCTTTCTCATTATTTCAATAAAATTGAAAGTACTTTGTTTACATTTGTTCATATTAATTTTCAAAAAAGTAATAAATTTGTAAGATATTAATCTTTCTATTTAACATCATATTTACTTTAAATACATTTTACTTAATATAAACTAATTATTTTTTCATAATTTATTATTACTACTTTTCGTTGAGTTTTAGTTTTATAAAGAGAGTTAAAGCAGAAAATTTGGCTCTTCGTTGTTTTGTGTGGATATTCTCATAATATTCTCATAAAAACCAATGCGGTCTTGAATTGAAAATCATCTTATCCATAGGAAATGACGAAGAGCCGAAAATTTATGTTCTACTAATGGCAACCAGATACTTTTCACGATAAATAATACTCTTCTTTCACAACAAACAATGTATCCATAGAAAAAAGCTTCAAGTCAAGAGCCAGCAATATTCACAGGAAAATTCGTATCCTCTTCAAATTGAGTGGAAATCTCTCACTTTCCACTCACTGAACTTCTTTCTCTGATTAGTTGAGCTAAAGATGGCATCTCAAATATACTGCTGACTCTATCACATATGTACTGATATGCACTTACATCCAGTTTCTTTGCTGTCTGAACAATCGTCATAAATGTGTCGTTTGCCTTTGTTCCTTCCTCTGTTATAGTTTGAAGGCTGACATCTCTTTTTCTGACCTTTGCTCTTGCTGCCAGTTCCGCTGCATTGTTATGCAGCGGAATCTCTGGCAAACTCAGCACCTTTAACAGGTATTCTTTGTTCTCTTTCGTCTTAGCGATTCTTTCATCCAGCTTTTCATATCCTGTTTTGGTAGAAAACAACTGATCAAACTTAATGGACAATTGCTCCGCTACCTCTGAATCTGGTTTTATTCTAAACTTAGAAAGCTCACCATAAAAGTTCCAGTAACTGTCCAGAAAAGCTTTCAGCTTTTCTTTATGATAAGGAACTATTGGCCTCAATTTCTTGTAGTTTCTACCGTCATGAATCCAGCAAAGAGCATGATGATATGCAATTTGCCTGAATTGACGTGCATCATCACTCAAAAGTGTGGTAACCACAGGTATGTTTGTCATCTGATGATAGGCCGCAATTGCACCGGCTTCAAGAACTTTCTTCTTAGTAGTTTTTCTACCATACAAAAAAATACAATCCAATTTTCGACGCATTTCCTCGTCACTGAATATTTTGTTTTTTAAAGAAGAGAGCTTTTCTATCCATCTTTGGGAAACATTAAACGTTTTCATCAGATCAAATGCTTCAGTATTAAAGCAGTACGTTTTTTCTTTTCCACATAAAAGCACATCTAAAATGGTTTCCCGATTCTTATTTGGAACTGTAAAATAAGCAGCATAATAAGGATTACAAAGAATTTGAGTATAATAATTGACACCATTGACTCTTGCACCTGTATCATCAATCTGCTGATAAGGCGTAGCCTTAAGACCTTCCAGAAAAATCTCAGCTTTCTCCTGATGAAAGATATCAATATCTTTTGTCAAGATTCGAGAGATAGTGGCTTTAGATATATGAACACCAATATTTTTCAGGAATTCATGTATCTTGGGTTCTGAAACATTAGCAACATGATTAAGAGTAATTATCAAAGATTTGATCCCAGGACCAAACTCACCCTTTACGCCTTGTGGCAATTTTCCTGCATATGTTTTATGCTCAGAAGGAGAATAAAAAATCTCTATTCTGTAGTTTGTATTAACAGGCTTTATGTATATATCCTGAATTATTACGTCTCTATAACCTTTAAGATACGCATCACTGGGTAAGTTGGATCTATTAACTTTACATGTTTCAGTTCGATGAACCTCTATTTTATCCAGTTTAAGTACTTCGCTAATTTTTCATTTTGTATAAATGAGGTCATTCGAAACCTATAT
>NZ_LMVP01000549.1 GCF_002287235.1 Methanosarcina spelaei | reverse complement strand
AAACAGAAAAAAAGGCTTTTAAAACTCCAAAATCAAAAACTGGATACATGTAGAGCATATAATATAAAAGAAAGTCTTAGAAAGTTATGGGGATGCAAAAGCCGAGAGGAAGCTGAACAATATCTAAAAAAGTGGTACTTTTGGGCAACTCATAGTAGATTAGAGGCAATAATTGAGGTTGCTAAAACCATTAAAACTCATTGGGATGGAATTCTAAACTACTTTGATTCCAGAGTCACTAACGGAGTTGTGGAAGGTATTAACAGTATTGTACAGTTAATAAAAAGAAATGCGAGAGGGTATCGAAACACTCAGTATTTTATTACTATGATCTATCTAAAATTAGGAAAGTTAGATTTCAAACTACCCATCTGAAATGACGAAGAGCCGATATCTCTCCCTCTGACAGCTTCAATAGTTATACAGTTACTATCTTTATTAATTTTCACAAATGAGATGAGTATAAAAAACAAGCCTCCAAGTAATAGCAAAGTTGGAGCGTCAGAGATGCTTATATCCATGATTCTCTCCTAAACTTAAATAATCTGTAATTTTTATATCAAAACTTTCTGCCTTCAACTTGTATTGAAGAACAATTTTTAAATATTTTGTTCATCATTTAGCACTATTTTTTGGAAGTTTTTCATACTTTCTGAGAAAGTTTTGCTAAGTGTTGTATAATTATGAATAAGTG
The DNA here is from genome assembly GCF_002287235.1 of Methanosarcina spelaei. Lineage (GTDB taxonomy): Archaea > Halobacteriota > Methanosarcinia > Methanosarcinales > Methanosarcinaceae > Methanosarcina > Methanosarcina spelaei. Next base: position 52,791 of record NZ_LMVP01000549.1, on the reverse strand, counting down.
AATTGAAGTGAAAAATGAAGGTATGATCTTCTTATTTTAGAGGAAATGTTTAGGCACCTTAGATTATTTTGATTAGTAGTTATTTTCTTTTAAATTAAACTTTTTGTTTTTTATGTTTATTTATAAAGTTGAGTTCAAATTTTTGAAGTTAAATTTTCAGAGCTATTTTTCATGATAAAAAACCAGACTGATTATTTACAATAATTGATTATGATGAGTAACTTTGAGTTTTGGGATCAGCTTGATAAGCAAATTAAAGCATGCCAATATATTTTTCAATGTCACCTACTAACTTAATATTTTTGATTTAGCATGAAAGTACGAAACAAAACTGGCTCCCAATGTTCCTTTTGATTTTCTGCTCCTTATTAAATTTAAGCCTTCTATGACAATTTACTGATTGGTTTAGCGATGGTTTGAAAAATCATAGTTAGGACAGCCTTACTACTTAAGGTAATGACGAGGTCAATAGTCAAAAAAGAGTGAGGTGAAAAGTACTTTTCATCTTTTTGTGCCTGTTATTCGAAGAATATCATGTGCATTTAGTGAAAATATTCAGGTAGCTGTTGAAGGGATTTAAGCCTTGAAAATATTTCTGGCAGCCTGTGCTCACAGAAGTATTTAACAAATATTATCGCAAATATATAGTATATATTATAGTAAAGTCTTAATAGATTTTCAAGAGGTTTTATTCTGGAACTTACCTTTAAAGGCGGATGCAGGGAAGTAGGACGTTCGGGTTTGCTCGTAAATGGGGAAGTCTTGCTCGATTACGGGATAAAAACAGGGGACATTCCAGAGTATCCTCTTAATAGCATGGAACCGAAAGTCGTGCTTATTTCCCACGGGCACCTCGATCACTGCGGAGCTGTCCCCAACCTGATGTATCAGAATCCTGAGTTTTTCATGACCCCTCCTACTGCAGAATTTACTTTTCTGCTTGGAAGAGATACCCTGAAACTTGCAGAAAGTACGCTGTCAGGAGTATCACCTTTTGATCCCGATGACCTCCAGAAGCTTGCCAGGCGAACACAAAAAATCGATTATGACAAGCCTTTCAAAAGTCATGGATACAGAATCTGTTTTTACAATGCAGGCCATATCCCTGGAGCATCCGGAGTCTTCCTTGAATCGGAATCCGGAGAAAGCCTATTTTATACCGGAGATTTCAACCTTAAGGAAACAAGGCTTGTGCCCGGTGCAGCTGAATTTCCCGAGGCCGATACTCTGGTTCTCGAGAGTACGTATTTTGGGGAAGAACATATCCCGCGAAAAGAGACTGAGGGGAGGTTTATCGAATCAGTCCTTAGCACTGTTGATAGGGGAGGAACTGCCCTTATACCTGCCTTTGCAATAGGCAGGACCCAGGAGATACTTATGCTGCTTGATGCCCACGGAATTCAGGCATATGTGGACGGCATGGGCAGGGATGTATACAAGGTTCTTAAAAAATATCCTGAGTATCTTAAAGATCCCAAGCTTCTTGACCGGGCTTTCGGACGTGCCATTCCCGTAAAAAACCAGCAGAGGGACTCAGTCCTTAAAGAGCCTTCCGTCATTGTTACTACAGCCGGGATGCTGAACGGAGGGCCGGTACTTTATTACCTGAGCCGGCTTTACAAGGACCCCAAATCAAAAGTCTTGCTTACAGGCTACCAGGTAGAAGGCACAAACGGCAGGCTGGCCCTTGATCACAGGTTTGTCGAGACCAGAGGAGATATCCTCACACTCAAGCCCAGAGTAGAGCAGTACGATTTTTCCGCACATAGTGGCGATAGCGAGTTAAAAAAGGTAGTGAAGGACTTCTGTAGGAAAGGTACGGAAAGAGTCTTTGTAATGCATGGAGATAAAACCGAAAGCTTTGCACAGTGGATTTCGGAAGAAATCGGCGTGGATGCATATGCTCCCGCAAATGGGGAGTTGTTTACCTTTTAAAGAAGGAAAGAAAAACAAATATCCTTTACAAATAGCCTTTTTAGCCTGCGAAATGCTTAAACCCGGATGAATCTAATTAGCTGGCATGATTCTCAATCCTGAATCCCAAGTCCTTAACACACTTGCAGAAAGCATACTTCTGGCTGCACGGACTGCCCCGAAAGCAAAAGGTGTAGACGATATAGTGACGGCTCTTGTCGAAAAATCTGATATAGAATTGCTTGCCTCTACAATGGAAAAACTGGCAGAAGAAAAAGGTGAAGGCTTTGCTTTTTTAAAAAGGGATGCTGCAAATCTTCGAAACGCAGGGGCTACTGTCCTGATTGGCGTTAAAACCAGAGGAGCTGCAGGCCTGGACTGTGGAGCCTGTGGTTTTGAAACCTGTGCTGAGATGCTGAACCGGCAAAAGGTAGAAGTAGATTTCAGTGGCCCGAACTGCATGCTCAAACATGTAGACCTGGGAATTGCTGTAGGAGCAGCCGTTGCAAAAGCCAAGGATTTCTGCATTGATAATAGAGTGATGTACTCAATCGGTGCAGCCGCCAGGGTTTCGGGTTTGCTTGACGCAGATGTTGTTTTTGGGATTCCGCTAAGCGTAACCGGGAAAAATATCTTTTTTGATAGAAAATGAAGTTCACATAGAGCTTATTAAAAAGGCAGGACTGCTGTAAAAAGAGAAAGTTTTTCTGGCCTGGTATCCCATTCTTGGGCCAGATTCTTTTTGAAATAAACACTTATAATTTCAGTTTTTTCATCCTTTCGACAGCTTCTCTAATCCTCTCGACCGGTTTTGTAAGGGCAAACCTGATATAACTTTCGCCGGCTTCTCCAAACCCGACACCAGGAGTTGCAATGATTCCGGCTTCTTCGAGCAGGAGTTTTGCAAAACTCATTGAGGTAAAACCTTCAGGTACCGGAGCCCAGATATAGAAGGTGGCTTTTGGCGGCTTTACTTTGAGGCCCATTGCGGTAAGCCCTTCTATCAAAGCATCCCGTCTCTCCTGATATATTTTGTTTGTTTCTTCGACACAGGCCTGGGAAGAACAGAGGGCTGCAATGCCCGCGATCTGGATAGCGTCAAAGACACCTGAGTCTACATTTGATTTGACCTTGCCAAGCCCCTTTATAAGGTCTTTATTTCCGACCGCAAATCCGAGTCTCCAGCCTGTCATGTTATAGGTCTTGGAATGCGAATAGAGTTCCATGCCAATATCCATCGCCCCATCGGCAGCAAGAAAAGAAGGAGATTCGTACCCGTCGTATGTCATCTGGCAGTAGGCGTTGTCATGCACTGCAATGATGTTATTCTTTTTGCAGAACTCAACGACCTTTTCAAAAAATTGCATGTCTGCGGTTGCAGCAGTCGGGTTGTTCGGGTAGTTAAAGAAGAATAACTTTGCCTTATTCAGGACATCCTCAGGAATTGAATCCAGGTCAGGCAGGAAATCATTTTCCGCAGTCAGCGGCAGTGGATACGTATCTCCACCCGCAAACATTGTCCCAATTTTGTAAACCGGATACCCTGGTTCAGTATAGAGCACGATATCTCCAGGGTTGACAAAAGCGAGCGGAATATGTGCAACTGCCTCCTTTGACCCGAGCAGGGCAAGGACTTCAGTCGCAGGGTCAAGCTCAATCCCCTTGTATTTCTTACACCAATCCGCTGCCGCTTTCCTGAATTTCGGCATCCCTGCATAAGAAGGATACTGGTGAGTTTTAGGGTTGCAGACAGCTTCCTGCATAGCATCGACAATATGCTGGTGCGTCGGCAGGTCAGGATCTCCTACGCCAAGGTCGATAACATCGACTCCCCTGGCAATCAGTTCGTCCCTCGCTTCGTCTATAGTAGCAAAAAGGTATGGGGGTAATGCGTTGATTCGGTCGGAATACATTGATAACGTCACCTGAAGATGATTGGCATGCGTAAGTGAGCATAGTTACGGAGTTTGGAATATTAAAAGGTATGGGATAATAAAATACTTATTACTACGGGAGCGCAGAGGGTCACGAATACCCCGTCCTTCAGGTTGGGGATGAAGTGAACCCTCGCCTCTTCGCTTTTCACTTTAAATCTCGAATCCTTACTTTTTTGTAAAATGAGCTTTTTTGGCACCATAGCCACAGATGGTGCCAGCCATCTATGGCTAGGCCATCTATGGCTAGGCCATCTATGGCTAGGATGTGATATTAGTGGAACTACACATTTTTAGCCATGGCTATGGTCAGATTACTTACCACATCGTACTGGTGCCTAAGTATCGATACAATATATTCTACAATAAGCATATTAAAAAAGATTGCGAGTTAATTCTCATTAATATTTGCGCTAAAAATGGCTACAAAATACACGCAATGGAAGTAGTAGACAATCATGTTCACTTGTTTCTAGAATTCCATCCAAGTAGTTCTCTATCAAAGGTAATTCAATATTTGAAAGGAGGCAGTTCTTACAGACTATTCAGGCTTCATCCTGATCTTAAAAATCAATATTGGGGTGGAAGTCTATGGTCTAATGGCAAATTCTATCGATCCGTTGGAAACGTAACTGCTGATACAATCAAGCATTACATTAAGGAATCGCAAGGAAAAACGAGTGAAGAGTCTCAATTGCATAGGTTCGTGAGATCCGAACAAAGAAGACTTGATGATTTCTAACTACCATAACAACCGGGAGGGCGGCCAGAAGCATACCCAATCCTTTAGGGTGGGGTGGCCGCACGCAATTTGATTTTTACTTTAATTTTAATTTTGGCAAAAAATAAGATGTACTTTTTTTGGGGAAACTATTAGTATTCTTAATTAATGGAATAAAAGAGAAATAGTCTTCAGTTTAGTGGTGAGTTTAAGAGGACCCTATAATGATAGTCATTCTAACTTTATTTATGTCAGAAATCCCGTCATGACCAAATGGTACCTCTACTGGTTTTTGATGTAGCCAATTCTAATTGTTAATTTTCACAGCTCCATCGATTTAGGGTTCATTTCTGAGATAATGCAAGTTTTATTCCAATGCATGTATAAATTCCGGCTTTTCCCCAGTTGATATATCTGCCAACTCCTGGCTTATGTATTATTCTCTCGCCAACGGTTCCGGCAAAGAACGAGACTGCGGAAAAGATCAGCCAGGCCTGAACCATGAAAATTATTCCCAGAAATATCATCTGCATCGGGACACTTCCCGAACCTATGTTTACAAACTGAGGCAGGAAGGCAAGGAAGAAAAGGGCAACTTTAGGATTCAAAACGTTCATAAAGATCCCACGCCTATAAAGGGCAAAGACATCGTTTTCCCTGACAGGGGCCGAAGACACCAGTTCTTCACTCTCTTTTAAGGCATGCCAGGCAAGATAGAGCAGGTAAGCTGCACCTGCGTATTTTACGATCTCAAAAGCAAGAGCGGACTTATATATCAGGGCAGAAACTCCGAGTGCGGCTGCTGTAGTATGTGCGAGTACGCCTGTACAGAGGCCAGAAGCGGTTGCAATTCCTGCTTTTTTGCCCTGTGAAATGCTCTGGGTAATTACGAATAGGATATCAGGGCCCGGAAGAAGCGTAAGTGCCGCAGAGGCTGCAATAAAATAGATTAATTGAGATTGTTCTATCAAGTCTCTCACTTTTCCTTACTTTTCCTTACTTTTCCTTTTACTTTTTCTTACTTTCCTTTTATTCTTCCTTACTTTCCTTTTATTCTTCCTTGCTTTCCTTTTATTCTTACTTACTTTCCTTTTATTTTCCTTTCTTTCACTTTTCCTTGCTTTATTTACTTATATCTCATTCTTCAGTGAATTGTAAAATTTCACTTTTGCTTCTTTCTCAATCCAGGGCTGATGCCCGCATTTTTCCAGTAAAATGAACCTGAAATCCTTTAAAGTACGTGAAAGAGGTTCTTTAACTCCTTCAAAAGGATGGGGGTCATAGTCACCGTGAATCGCAACTACCTGGCAGCGGATTTCTTTTCCTAACTCAAGTAATTTTCCTTTGCTTCTCAGTTCACTGGCTTCTTCCCATACACCTTTAAAACTCTCGTAGTTGCATTCAAGCCCTTCTTCTTCATGAGGAAGAGGGTCATAAGTATCGGCTTTCAACGTTAACTTTCCAAAGTTGCACAGGGCTTCGTTCCTGTTTTTAGCCGAAGGATCGTTCAGGGTTTCGGTCAGTCGAACGAAATTCTTCAAATCTTCTTTTCCAAGCCGACTTATCCGGGTTTTAGTTATATTTGAAACGTATTTTTCTTCGTAGGGACCGCTCCCGATAAGTATTAGCTTTTTTACCATATGGGGACGCAGGGCAGTAAACATAAAGCTGAGCATTGCACCCCAGGAAAAACCGATTAACGTAACCGGCAGGTCGCCGTACTTTTCCAGAACTTCACTGAGTTCCCTTACCTGCCCTTCAATGGTTATTGCAGTTTGAAGTGGTTCAAGTACGCCTCCGAAAGCGGAAAGTTCTCTTGCAACAGGTGCCATTTCACCCGGAGCTCCCGGACCGCCATGGATAACGGCAAGATTAAAAGGAGAAGTCCCGTATTTTCTCAAATTATTTATTCCTGGATAGTTTTTCATTTTAGCATCAGGTTATGGTTTTTGAGTTAATTATAAATGGGTATCAAATTTGCCGGGATTTATTCTTACTATCGTAACTGTTATATACAATTATATTCTTGCGGTATCTACACAAGATAGTTACACGTGTAACAGTGTTCCTATATATAACTTTTAATTTTTAACGACTAACAATAAAGGATCTGGCTATGGCTTTCAAACAACAGACAAACGTTTCTAATCACAAATTAAGAAATAACTTGAAAATGACAGTGCCGCTTCTGGCTCTTCTGTCTGCCTTTCCTCCTCTTACCACAGACATGATCTTACCGGCTATTCCCTCCCTTGCCAAAAGCTGGAATGTCTCTCTATCGCTAATTAACCTTAACCTGGTTTTTTTCTTTGTGACTTATGGGCTTTTCCTTCTCTTCTACGGCCCAATTTCTGATCGTTTTGGACGGCGACGTCCCCTCCTTGTCGGGATTGCAGTGTACATAGTGACAAGCCTGCTAGGTGCCTTTGTGTCCAGTGCGCCCATGCTGATAGGTACCCGCATACTGCAAGCTGCAGGAGCTGCTGCCGGTTCCTCTATATCCATGGCAATGACTAAAGATATTTTCATTGGTCAGGAGCGGGAAAGAATCCTTGCGTATATAGCTGTAATCATGGGTCTTGCCCCTATGCTTGCTCCGGTCATTGGTGGGTGGATCCTTCTGTATCTTTCCTGGCACTGGATATTCCTTATGGAGGCATTCATGGGAATTGTAGCGATGTTTGGTGTTCTCCGTTTTCCGGAAACATTACCAGTAGTATCTGAAGCTCCTTTATCTCAGGTCATGAATACCTACGGCAGATTGCTGCTCAATCCTTCGTATATGATCATGGTTCTAGTCATGTCAGTTAGTTTTTTTCCATTGTTTAGTTTCATTGCAGGTTCTTCTGCCATTTATATTAACGAGTTTGGCCTAAGTGAGCAAAAATACAGTTACTTTTTTGCTTTCAATGCCCTTGCCCTTATGATAGGTGCTTTTTCTTGCCTGCGGTTAATAAGAAGTGTGAACTCAAAGCACTTGATGACAATCGGGTTTGCGGGAGTTTTTCTGGGCGGTATTTTCCTACTTTTTATGGGACAACACGGTCCCTGGAGCTTTGCTCTGCCCATGTTTATGGTTTCGTTTTCCCTGGGTTTGAGCCGTCCGCCTAGCAATCACCTTGTGCTGGAACAGGTTGACCGAGACATAGGTTCAGCTTCTTCCATGCTGATTTTTACCTATTTCGCCTTTGGAGCTGTGAGTATGTGGTTCATCTCTCTGGAATGGGCGGATAAAATCCCTGTGCTCGGAACCATTGCCGCAGGTTGTGGAGCTCTGGTGCTTGCAGCATGGACTATTATACAGAAAAGAGGGGTAAAAGGTATTGCTTAACTCTTATAACATCTTAGAATCTTTAGATACCGTGGATCTCTAATACAAACAGTTAAATTATGAAAATAAGTTAAATAACCTACTTTCGGCAGGTCGACATAAGGAATTTAACTATTTTTTGATATCGTCTTTGAACATTTGATAAATATATATTAAAGTTAAAGCTGGCTAAAGTCTGGCTTAGTTCTCACGATATATACAGTCCAGACTTAATACTTTAAATTCCCTAGGTTCTTCTAATTTTTTCGTTTTTTGAGTTGTGTTTGAAACATTTTTTAATCACTTAAGTCCTTTTTTATAGAAAGCACCGTCATGCAAGCCTGCGGGTTCACTTTAGACACTATATTCTGACAACTGAATGGTCGAATATATTTTTACTTATCCATTTTCAGCTTTTTGGGGTTGACTTAAATCGATCATCTACAAAGCTAATGTTGTCAAGCTAACAGTACAGTATTTTGCATATAATACTACTTAGTTACTCCGTCTACAATTTAGAGATCTTAAATTTTGTTTTTTTCATATTTTTACCCCTAAATTGGATTGTTTGACAGCTTGTTTAGGGTGGGGCTACTGTCTGTAATTTGGTTTAACAATATCCTCCATAAAGAGGAATAAGTTAGTTAAAGTGATCAATGGAGTACTCTGATATGCCAAGTTAGACATGATTGAAGTTTTAAATTTCAAAAATGCTTTACTTTCGACTGGTTTGTTTTTCTCACACCAGTAATTAATACCATCTGCTAGTTGAGATACCATATTTTCTATGTTCTCAGGGTTTGTAGTTTTTTCGATTAGAACCATAAGTGGTGGCTGTAATAGAATTGAGTTGGAAACTACCAGATCAGGTAGTACTGACTCAGATGTGCTATCAATTATCGAAAAGTTATATATCACTTCCGTCTGAATTGTCACGTTTCCAGCAGGACTGTCTTTGAGCAATTCATCGAACAAAACTTTCAGATGCTCCTTTAAGGATCTTTTTACCGGCTCGTCCGTGGAACTACCTAATTTAGCAATATCCACTGTTTGATCCGATGTTATGGTCGGATGCATGGGGTTGGAGAAAGTAACTTCCGGTGTCTGGTAAACAAAGCTGTTATTCGAAGGAGAACCTTTCACTAATTCCTCGTTGCGCTTGATGTAAATAGTGGACTTTGCGTCTTGATATCGCAGAATTTGCATACCAGGTAGCACCAGAGTGCGTTTGGCTATAACTTGTGCTTTATCACCAGTTAACGGCATCTTTGGCCCCTTTTTATCCTCTGGCAGGTAGTAGTATGCATATTGTCCTTTTTCTATATTCGAAAGAGATAATACTAGCTGATGGTCGTATCCTTCGATATCCACATATGGATTACCTTTTAGATTCACCAGTAGTTTTTTGTTTTCGGAGAAGATTGTCACTACCCAAGCTTTTGATGACTCCGTTTCTCCGTTCAGAGAGATCTGCTTGGTGTCTTCTTCTATATAGAATTTGTAGAAATTCTCATCTTCCGCTATTGCAGACAATAGAGCTTTTGAATAGAAATGATCAGGCGAACCGACTTTTGCCACATCAGTCACCATCTTCAAAAAAGCACCGAGCACTTTGGCAGCTGTGTTGATCGTACTCTGATCACATGTGTTGGCGTTAATTCCGGGAACACTTTCCTTAAGATACTTTTCCAAAGTTGACCGAGCATTGGCAAATTGAGCCAAGGCCCGGAAGGCATCATCAGAATCTGCCAGAAACTTATTAGCGTTGTCTTGGAGATTGTATTCCACCTTCCCGTAAATTCTGTCCTGAGGATAGTGAAAATCCTGCGAATAGGCAAAAGTGTAGTCCCACAATGTCAAATCGCTTAGATTAGACGATTCTGGACGAGTTGCTTTACCAGTCTGGACATCCATTCGAGGATTCAGAGGGAATGAACGCTCAAACATGGGGATTTCAAAATTGCCCAAATCAGCCTGTAATTTTTTAGCGGTTTCAGGTCTAACAAAATCAAGCCATGTGGAGGCCTTGTAATCCTCAATTCCGGGAACACTCGAGATCTGGTGCTCAATAGAAGTCCCGTTAAAACTCAAGTTCAGAGGTAAAGTTTTCGATTCGGTTTGGGTAGAAGTTTCGACCAGGAAAGTCAAAGGCACGTCGGAGTTTGTATTCAAAATCAGCTTCGGTGATGTTAAAGTAATTTGACTGCTCGCAAGATCCTTATTAGACCAAACGATGTTACCGAACAATTGTGGCATATCTTCTGATTTGGCGCCAGCTTCTATAATATTGGCTTTTACGTTCGCACTGAATGATATCGCGGCGCGAGTCGAATAGAAATTAGAGAGTTTGACCAGTAGTTCCTGACGCAAAGCTTCTTGTGCAAAAGCCAAGTGAGTGTTTTCTGTTTTATAGACCGGACTCATCAGCTTTTTTGCGATATCAGCCAGGGCCTTCTTCTGATCGTTGAAACTGCCCAGGAAACTACTTATTCCTTTAGGATGCACCACACCCTTACATTGGTCAATAACCAGAATGGAGGAGACATATTCGGGCGATAGTAAATCGTCAATATCGTTGAAGAGCTGCCGTACCCATTTGTCCACTTCAATGTCGGTAAATGTCAGTGTCTGCTGAGTCCCAGTTAGTTCATTCTTTTCGGGATCGAAATTTTCTGATGATTCATAATTGTAGATAGTAGCTTTTTTGGTAATTAGTTGGTTGGAAATTGGCCGAGGGGCGAAAATCTGAGGTGGATTCTTATCGCTGACCGAAAAACTGATGGCCTGATCAATAGATTCTCCCAACCGTACAATCCAGACAGCTACAGCACTGCCGCCTGCATCAGCTTCAAACCGGTCGACACCCGTGGCTACAGTCAGGGTATATTTTCCTGTCACAGACAGGGTGTCTTCGATGTTCTTTGCAAATAGATCCAAGCTTATATTGTCGACATCTGGTTTGTTGTTATCTTCTCCTTTTGGTGTTACAGGTGTAGCAATTCGTTTAACTGCAGGGATAGTTGCAGAATCTCCTTCCACCAAGCCATTGACGCGTTCAATAACAAACTGGAAGTTCAATTTAAAGAGTTGTTCCTCTCTTAAATCAACTTTATTAACTTTTGCCTGGAGAGTAATTTCACTATCTGATTTGGATGGTGGAATTGGGACGGGACCGGTCGTCCAATCACAGCAAGCTCTCAGATAATCTCTAATTTTGGTCAACTTGTCCAGCAGAGTACCGGACGCTAGGGACGATAGAGAACCTAAACCACTCTGGTCTACTGGAACAGGCACTGGACAAGTTAATAGACTGGTCTCGAACCAGAAATTTATCCCATTGGAATCGTTCAATTGATTCAGTAGCAGATCATAAATAACAAAGGCTGTACGTGCCCTAATCTGCCAGGGCTCGGGTTCTTTTTCTTCGAGTTGTGCCAGAATCTGCTCAGGGTTGGACTCGCTTTCTTTGGGCTTCTCAAATGGTGAGGAAACAAAACGTATAGTCATTTTCAGTAAAAAGCTGTCATCTGGAGTAGCGCTGGCAGCCACAGTCCAGTGAGCTGACGTGCTAGGCCATTGTGACAGTCCTACCAAGCTATCAGTATAACCGGTCAGAATCGGCTTTTTCGTGTTTATGCCGTCTTCCGATTTCTGATAAATCTGAGTAACCAGACGGTTCCCAAATAGGTCGTACCAGGAATAATCAATCTGCAATAACCGGCCGTTGGACTGGTAAGGCTTTACTTTTGTTGTGGTTTTGACTCTTATATCACTAAGTAATTTAGAATAGAGTATTGACTTTGAATATATTAGGTCCTTATCATTCGAAGGTTTAGCAGCACGAATCTTGTCCATATTATCGGGTTGTGATTCGACCTGGGGGCTAAGAGGAAGCCCGATATTGCTTTCAATGAAATCCTGATTCCCATCGACACTTACTCCTAGAATTGTATAGAGGTTGAGCAAATAGTTTTTGGCATAATCAGGATTAGAGGGATCATCATATGGTATTTCAGGCAAGGGATTTCGGGTAACACCGATGGTCTGCACATCCGGAAGCGTGGATCCAGACTGAATAAATGGACCAGTGCAAATATTTAATGACTGTCCTGCAGAGAGCAAATCGACAACGAATTGGTTTTCCCCTGCAATCGCTGTGGGGGTTGAACCGTAATAGTTAGCCAGGCTCTGCAAAGTCTCACCGCCTGGGCTCACACCCACAGTTAGCTCCGACTTAGGCAAACGAATAGGAGTGCCCTTTTTCAGGCCATATGTCCATCGACTCTCATCCAAACGCGGATTTGCTTCTTTAATCTCCGTTTCATCCATTTTGGAATACTTGGCGATATCAGCCAATTTGATACCATCCTCAGTACAAGTATAGGTTCCATTGACCAACGTGAAAGTTGCATCCTTTGTAAAAGAGATTTCAGGATTGTTTTGCACAATTGACAATAAGTTACTGTAATATTGAGTCGCAATCGAGTTCAGACTCTCACCGATTTTGACCACATGTAAAACTGGCAAAGAAGTAGTTTGGGCAACAACTGCATTTGTTGACATGTCAATAGGATCGCCGATCAAAACAGAGTTCATATAGGAGCGCAAGCGATCTTTTTGCTCAGGCTTCTCAGGCGAATAAATAACAATCAGAGTGACCATAGCTTCGTCTTTGTCATTGAAGATTAAGTCAGGCAGCCCACCATCGATATCGTCATAATAATACAAGTAGAACCCGCCAGCCCGCGTAATACTCGCTTCCCATAACAACCTGATAAATTCTGTAGGAGTGTTCAATAATATGGCTTTGTCTATCTCCTCTGCCCCCAAAAGTTCATGTGCGATTAGGCTGGGTGGACGAGTGACAGTCGAGAGGTTTACCTGCGATATGCCCATCGTGATTCTGGAGCCTGTCTCAGCTCGGAGGACCGCATCCTTATCGCTGTTAAGCCGATATCCCAGAACCAGTTGAGAAAATGCATTATTGTCCTGAATGGACTGGACAATACGTTCCAGTAACACAACTTCCTGTCCACTGGCACCCATAATTTCATAGGTGTTATTATAGGCATAAGTTTTCTTAAGTGACTCCTCAACGGGAATTTCAGGCAACCGCTTTATGGTAAACTCAATTGCTGTGGTCCATCCATAATAATTCAGCGGCGATTTGTCAGTTTTGCCGGTCACTTCATTATAGTGGTTAGTTTGCAAGTTGAAACAGGGACATGGATCAATCTCAGGAGCATCAGTACGCGGTAGTGACAGCATATCCTTGGGCAAATACCATATGCGTGGTCTATCGCCTTCAAGCGTTCCTTTGCTAGGGTAAGTTATAGGAGTTGATGACTGATAGGGAATGGATGAGGACAAAGGATATACCGATTCATTACTGGTTACCATACATTGAGGTCCGATGGACTGCAGCTCCAGGTCCAGAGGATTTTGGGTTGCATAGTTGCACAGAGCCTGGATCCGAAGATAGTCGTCTTGGGGTGCGTCACTGTAGTTTCCGGGAGCTGGAGGCACGATGGATAATGATAGAGTCTGAACATCATGCTGCTCTTCATCTTTAAACTGTATCCAGTCGAGACCGGAGCTTGGTCGAGTTATGGAAAAGGTCAGAGGATCGGTTCCAAGCGGAGGAATAGCCATCTGTTGCCCGGTTAACGCGAACAAACCAGCGGCTGCGGGTAGATGAAGGACGCCATTATTATCCCTTGTAACCCACATACCTTCTTCTTTGGGGACTATCTTATCAGTAGGCAAGCGCAACCCATGGAAATAGTAACGTGAAACCATGCAGGAAAGATGCTCTAACGCTTTGGAACGCTGTGCCTCCTTTATCAATTCTCCAACCTGGAATTGAGGCAGGTGAACTAGGTCAATATATGGTTCACTGTCCGAGAATAAATCCTTAATTTCACCATTATCATCAATGCTTGCCAGGTCCTTAATGGTGATATTATAGGCTTTGGCTACGGACCTTAAAGTATCCTCAGCGTTAGTCGTGTAGCTAAAGTCGGGAAGCGTGATTAACGCAAAGGGCTTCAGCAGTTTTTCATCTTTCAGAATATTGCTGTTAGCCAACAATTCATCCAACGAAACTTTGAAATGATCGGCGATTACATTCAAAGAGACCGATCCACTTACAGTGTATTCATCCCTGTTTGGATAAGTGATCTTTCGTCCGTCGACCAGAAGGCCACTTTCATCTGCATCCTTTTTAGCCAGGGTCAAAGCATCAAAGGTGTTTCCGTATATGTCCCTAGTTGCAATAGAGTTAAAGGTGTCACCGGCCTGGATGGTATAATCAACAGAATGTAGAATCAGTTTGCAGCCTTTGTTTAGTTCATGATTGGCGTTACCTTCGAATAAATCATTAAGGGTAAATTTGTATTTTTCTTGGATTATCTCCCCCGTATCATTTACCCATTTGACGATTTCGTTGCCTGTATCACCTGATTTGATAGGTCTCTTGAAATCACGCAGGCCACTGCGGAGAGCTTGCAGCATCTGGCTCATGATTAAATTGAAATAGTCAGTGAAGATAAAACTGCCAACCGAATTTTCTTGCTCGTCGCTTAACATTAAAGCTTTTGCCTTTTTACCGCTTTCCTCCTGCACCTGGACAGCCAACTGATCAAAGTAATCTTTCAGTTCTGAAATGAAGTCCGCTTCAATGGCGTTATATTTATCTAGACTATATGAAAGAGCTGGAGCATCACCATATGCAGATCTTTCCAGAATTAACGGCAAGGGCATGGGGAAGAATGCCGCGTTTGCTTCTCCCTGGATCTTTGGCATGGATAAGGTCAGTTGAATCTGGTCCGACAGGAAAGCCTCAATGCTTTGGAGTGGGATAGGAATAGATTCCTGAGAATTATTTAAATAATCAAGAAGGTCTTCTAAACCTTTGTCATTTACAACTAGAGCATCCACTTGTTCAGGAGTTACATTTTCATTCTGAATTGAAGCAATAGCCCAGCGGGCTACCAGTTTTGCCAGAATTTCAAAAGAAGTATCCTTCTCACCCTCAAGTCCTTCAGCCTTTCTCGCGCTTGTAAAATCATGTTCCGTGGCTGCTGGTACTGAATCAATAAACGTACTTGCAACATAACAGGGATCCTGCTTTAATAGATCTGGAGTTTCGCCAGTATCAAAAGCCCTATCACCAGCTACAGTTAATGCAAAAGATATGTAGCCCTCTAATGAGGCTGATGCGGCGGGTTTGCTCAATTTGGACCAATCAGGTGTAATTTGTTCAGCGGCGCCCATGCCCATTAGTGCTAGCCTATGGTCACGCAATCTGCAGTGGATAGGACCTGAGAGCCGTCCTGGGCCGTATTTATTATTCTCAAACCACGGTGCTTTTTCGGGATCCTGAGGTGACGGAATAGTTAAGGTTTCCTTGATTTTTACAGAGAAACTGAAGTGCAAATTTATTTTAAATAGACCCAGATTAATTACCAGCGATGCAGTAGCATCTACAGACGCCACAACGGTAATTGGTATTGGTTCGTATGCGGCAAAGGTAATTTGAGCATACATCTTTATTGTAATATTCACATCTGCCTTGACAACTGCAAAATCAACTGTGCCGAAGATTTTGCCGATAATCCCTAAAGTTCCCTGCATCCAGAAGTAATAATCCCCCTGGAGCTGGAGACTGTCACTGGTATCTGTACTTGTGCCTTCATATGGGTTCCATTTGGCTAGCAGTCCTTCCAAAATACCAAACATCGTCAAACTAATTCCAGCTTTTAATATGCCATATTGTACCGTCTTACCCACGCCTAACTGTGCCCCAAACCCAAACACGAGTATGGGATTGAACTGTCCTTTAGCGGTTACTGGTAAATTTGTGGCTGCTACCTGAGGTAACTTCCCAAAATAAATACCACCCGATCCGACTAATGGAATGCCCGGAGCGATAATCGCTTCAATGGAAAAGGACCGTGAAAAGTCTACATTCCACGGGAAACCGATGTCTACCTTGAAATCTCCGGTTGAGTATATATCAATGGCAAAAACCGGTAATGTTATTGAGTAGGCACCTATTGTCAGGTAGCGCATAATGTCAGGTAATGCTATTTCCGCACTGTAAACTCCAATATTATCGCTGAGTTTACGGTACATGATCTGGAAGTCCAGCCCTTTGAAGATTTTTGCCGCATCGCCATCTAAAGCAATGCGTAAGGCGTACAGGTATGGATCATTGAAGACGGTTTGCAGGGTCAATAAGTACTTTGGAGCTTCTTCTTCCAGTATACATGCTGGCATCAGTCTATTTTGTATTTGTTTTTTGTTTGCATCAAGGCGAAGAATCCCAAAATCCGCACCGAATAACCAGGAACTGTTTGCATCGAATGTAATTGCCGGAATTTCCCCCGATTTGGGTTCTGGCAGTTGTTCCATACATTTTATGGCATCTTGAACCGTGTTAATTTGTGTCATACCAGATGGCATGAATTTATCGATTGTTACATGCTGTCCCATGGCAAGAAGGCGCAGATCCAGGTAGCTGTTTCCGCTGCCGCCTGGAGAGGGTGTATTCTCGGGTTTGGTGGCATCCCATTGAACAATCTCTTTTCCCCAGATAAAGGAAGCATCAAGTTCAATATTAACTTGCTTTTCTTTAGTATAGCAAACGCCGATCGAATTAATCTTGCAAAATCCAATATCAATAGGACCAATATCGACTTCAAATTTAACAGTTTTATCTTTAAAGTCCCAAATGAGTTTTAAGTTGCTCAGTGGGATCTTATCTAGTACATTCCACGGCGCTGCAAGCCCAAACTCCGAACCTGTAGCCCAGGAGACCATGGTTTCGATCATGCTTCCCAGGGTCGTCGTGCGGGTGAACTGCATAGTGGCTACGTAGTGTGTTTCGTCTTCTTGAGTTGCTTTAATCTCCCCGGTAAAGATACCCCAGGTAACCTCAAAGCATTTGACTGTGGGTTCAAAGTTATAGGAGATTAGAAGGTCAATATTGTTCCATTCTATTTCGGCGCTGATATAGCCATATGGACCGAGATTGTTTTCGCCGGAAGTCAAAACAAGCAAGTTTTGTGTTACCTCATCTATAATCAAAACAGGCATTTTAGCCTTGCTGACACGTTGCAAGGGAGGACTAATAGACTGACTGCCATTATTGTAACCAATTGTTACCTTACCGAAAATTGTTAATTCCTCAATAGGAAAGGGAATTTCCCAGGGTTCAGCAGTTTTAGCATTGAATTCGTAGGAATTTGTCTTTGTTTCGATGGTTAAGCCAAGCCCATCGATGCCAAGTTCTTGCCCAGTATCCCAGCCGAGATATTCTTTGATAAGAGCACCTATAGGAATTTTGCCGGAGGTTTGCCGACCCTCAAAAATAATACTTTGATCCTGACTTTGCCAGGTAGTAGTTATGGAAATTTCAATTTCACTGCCCGAACCAGGCAGTATGCTCGTTACAGCACCAATCATTGCAAGTTTCTGATTGCCGTTTATCTGAATCTGCAAGCAGAGTTGTTCAAGTTCAAATAGTTTTTTTCCACAAATAGTAATCGGCCAGTTTGCTTCAATAGTTCCACTGATAGAGAAGGAGTTTTCTTCAGGTATCACAAAAGTCCTAAATTCGGTTATTGATGACTTCAAGTCTATCTGATTGTTTGGAGCAAACATTTTAAGCAAATCGCTCAATTGTATTTTCCCAGAATCTAAGTTACCATATATGGTAAAGTTAGGATAGGTAGCGTACAAGCTGACAATCCCCTCCCCAACGGTTATGGAGCCTGCAAGTTGAGTGCAGATTTTTCTTTGCGATAAATTTCCCGGATTGGAAACAGAAAACTCTATGCTCAAGTTCTGAACGGTTACGTTGGGGAAAATATCCCATTTAGTTTGCTTACCTGGCTCAATCTTTATCCACAAAAAGCTTATGGAAGGTATTACCTGGTTGTAGGTAATTTTTATTTTACTAATACCTAGATCAATGAGGGTATTAAGAGGAGCGGGAAGATTTTGTATTGGGTCAATACCACCAAGCAATTGTGAGACAGTTCCTATACTGGGATAAGGTTTTTCCATGTCAGCTTCTATGTTCCATTGAGTTTGCATTGGAAAATCAAGGCTCAGCGTTGATGCAGGCGATTTAAGAGAAGCGAAAACAACGCCTTCTACAGGTGTCGGGTTATCGAAAACATTAAGACTAAATCCCGGTGTATGAAGACCTATCCAAGGAGCTCCTTCCAAATCCCATTTTGCTTCTACGTCAGAGACGATATATTCTCCATGAGAAGCCAGACCAGCGGGAAAGTTTGTGAAGTCAAACGTTCTCACGGTAATTGGTAGCTGGAAACTATTGGTTTCTCCAGTAACACTTATCCTTGTCAATACCTTCTCGTTGTCATAGACAGACGTAACCTCTGCATTGGTAATCAAAAAGGAATCATCGGTTACGATTTTTGAATAAAATGTCTTTATTCCTCCAGCTGGGAGAGCGTCCAACAATTTAAGGGTCCTCTCTGGGGTAATTGCTTTGTTCAGCTGCTCAAGCAAATCTTCAAGTCGAGTACTTTGTAGAGAGGCAGAAATACTTGAAAATACACATTCCTCCTGCATTTTATTGCCCACGGGAAGTTGTTTTTTCAGCTCAACGATTCCAAGTAAGAGTTTATCTTCTTTTTCACTTCCATAAGTTTCTTTCAATAATGTCATATATTGCTTAATAATAGTGTCTCCCACAGAGAGGGTGAGTTTTATAAAACCACTGAGAATTTCCACTTTATTTTGAAAATATGTCTTTGCTTCGCTAGAATTTTCCAAGTAGATATCTGTAGCATAAGGAAACATTTCGAAAATCGCTTTAATTGCGGTAGCAAAATTTTCGTGGCCATCTTTTCCTGTTCCTACCAGGTCTGATGGATATTTTATTCCAGAAGGATTTTTTGGCAATTGAAGATAGGGAAGTCCATAACAATATGCTTTTGCCGCAGTACCCTGACCTTCAAAAACGGTGGGCAAATTTGCCTTTGAATAAAAGTAATCGAATACTGGATTAGGAATCCCACCAAGTTGTAGATATAGTACATTTTGAGAATTGTTATCGAGCAAGGTGTTTAGTTCGTCGACAGTGGTTGTATCCTTTACATAAAGACTTTTCAGGTTATTTAGCAGTCCTACGGTTTCTCCTATCTTCCCTTGTATTAACTCCAATGCTTTTACGTATGCTAGTGCCTTATTATTTTCTCTAATCCAGGGAGGTGTACGCTGGTTAAAATTACTTCTGGATTGACGTGCAGAACTGAGCTGTTCATTAAGAAAAGATTCACAGCCTGAAACGACTTTACTAAAGGTATTTTCTGTTATTTCTCCAAAAGAAACGAGGACTGTTTTTTTCGGCAAACCTTCATTGCTCTGAGCCAGTGAGAGTAGAGAAGCCAGTAAGGAAAACATAAAGACTTCCGGCTTCACGTTCTCTCCCGCCTGCATTTTACCATCGTCTCTAATACCGTATACGGGCATTAATAAAATTTGATTAGCTTCTAGTTTAGTAAACAATATCTGGGCAAGCTCGACCCTTCTTCTTGCGAGACCTATGAGAGCGGATTCTATCATTGGAGTCCAATCTTCGGCAGCAAGGGTGGAGGCTCCATAAAAATAATTTTTTTTCTTGAGACTATCGAGGATGATAGCAGTCTTTCCCTCTTCTAGAAATTCAATTTTTGATTCATGATCCCAGTTAAGGGGTTGTAATCTTAAGAAGTAGGTAGTGTTCAGATTTTTTGCGTAATTTATCTCTTCATCGTCCGCTCCGCCAGTAAAACCGAACTTTTTTAGTTCTCCGGGTTTTTGTTTTTGGTCGTAAAGGATGAATTTAATGGAAGCTTGCTGCCCTTCAGGTCCAATATTAATTCCTCTTCCAAAATTTTCATTTGTAAGCCCAGGGATAAGATTAATGAGTTTATCCTTTGTAGGTTTGTCCGATATTTCTTTTTCCTCGTAATAGACTTCGATAGTATTAGAATATTTGAAACCATAAACGAGACGCATCATAATATGAACAGTGGTAGACTGGTGTCCAGAGCCATTAGAACCGGCAACAAAAAATCGAATGGAGGTCTCTTTGTTCAGTTCAGATTTAAACTCCGCAATGGATTTTATTAAATTATCAGTGCTATCTATTTTTGCTTGACCTATAATGGTACCTATGACATTTCCAAAAAAGCTCATAACGAACGGTCTCCGATTAGTTTACTATTTTTTTCCATAACATAAGAAGGAAACAAGGGCTAAGAATTAACAATCCGGAATATGCACTCAACTGTGTAAATAGCTTCAATAACCAATTTTACTTGTTTTACTTTTTGTCTTTTTTCTGTATATCGCGTACCATCCAAGTCCACTAGCTTCTCCTTTGCTTTCCGGGTTTCCAAAGAGATGAAAGCAGGTCGAGGAGTTTTGTGGAATCTTCATTATACCCAAAAACTTGAGGGCAATGTCGGTCAAAAGCAGCATGAAGCATCGTTCTTCTGATTGCGATTTTGGATCTTTTGCATAGATAAGACGCAAAGGCCCGTAAGAAAGTTTTAAAACTCCCTGTATACTTAGCAAATTAGCACTGTTTGAAGCCCCGGGCAAATGGAGACCGGCTTCAACTTTGTAATTATTATCTTTGCCTCCCAGTGTAGACCAGGCCAGAAGCAGGTCTGCATTCAGTCCTACTTTGCCTGCGAGTTCTCCAGGGGTCCCCAGATTCAAACGAAACTTTAACCCGTACCAGGTTTCTTCGTCAACTCCATTGAGCCGCAAATTTTCTGTAATCATCTTCAAATAACCTTTTTTAGTAGGCGTATTGTCCTTGCCCTCTCCGCTGACAAGGTCCTCAAGCTCCAGAGCAAACGATTCGTACAGGCTGTTTTCCCGAATTGTGCTTGAGTCTAGATCGAAGCGGATTTCATCTGTGTTAAACTCAAAATTGCGGTCTTCAGGTTTGTCGGGAGGATAGGCCATTGCCAGGCCAAGATTGGAAAAGTGAAGCCCTGAACGCGGTTTTTTTCCGTCGGTGCTGCCAAAAGAGAAAAGATCAATATTTAAGGAGTTGGGATCGCTCTCCGGCCCAGTCCTAAGTGTTGCAAAATCCAGGTAGCCGGTCAGGCTGAACCACACTTTTGTACAATCAGCAGTAGCTTGCCGGGTATTCATCTGGGCAGAGGTGATCTCAATTTTGTTAAACACATTGTTGTCGACCAGAAAAGTGTAGGTATGGTCCTTAAGCGAGCCAAGACCATAAACGGGTGCACCATCGTGCTCATGGAGAGTTCCGCACAAAATGATTGAATTATAAATATTGCCGCCTTCGCCCATTGCGGTTACCTGACTGCCGAATAACTTGTTCAATGTTAGTTGGGCATAGCTTTGAAAGTTTTTGATCGACGAATTTTCAAACAGGACTTTTAGCGTCAGCAGGCGAAAATCATAGTCTGATCCTGTATTGGAAGCTACGGGTTGTTCGGACTTGGAATCATACGCCGGGTCACTGTAGTAGATAAGGCCGTAGACTGAGGTGGAATCCTTTAACTCTATAACGTTTTCATTAAGGACTATCTGGCCGGTTTCAATGGCTAAGTGATGGGCATAGAATTGAGAACGATCATTGATTCCAATGACTGCGCCTTTCAACTGTTCAGGTAACTCTGCAATATTAGCATGTAATATTAGGATACCTGTCCAGTTTTCATCCTGAGCAATTTTATTAAACTTTTCAAAATATAGTGATTCAGTATCGGAACTGGTTTTTTCTGCTGCATTACTAAAATAATCAAGTAGCCATTTGGATAGAGGAACTAGTTCATCCATCTTACCATTGGGAGCAGCGAAATCTTCCTTCTGGGTCCATTTTTCCGGGTTTGCAACTAGAGCCGGGTTTGGACTCGAGCTTGTTTTAGGGTCATATGTTGGATCGAATAGTTTGCCTTTTACCCCTTTGACTATGATAACATTGGCGTAATCGCCATAATGGCAGTTTTTTCCTACTTGAACGGTCAGAACCCAATTTTCGATATTAAGCTTATTATTAAAAGCTGACTCCGTGTCCTTGACCACTTGATCGCTGCTCATTTTTCCCAAAAAGTTAGAATTCGCGATAACAAGCATAGGATCGGCAGTCTGAAATGCCTGTTTGAGTTTAGGAGAGGGAAGTTGAAAGGAGAGTTGGGTTTCCTCCGGCTGGGTTAATTGGGCAAGAAGGATTTTGGCCCACTCTCCGTTATCATTAATAGTCACTAGCCAGCCGGATGGTGTAGTGACATTGAATCCATTCACACTGTCTATAATAAGAGGTTGATGACCCAGTGCAGACGGAACTGACTTTCCGGTGCCGATTTTTGCTCTTCTGATGGGTGATAAAAATTGCCGTTCAAATAAACCGATTAAACTACTACCAAAATTACGTTGCCCGTCCCCAGGTGAAACTCCAGCATAGGGGATCATTGGAAAACACAATACAGCCTCAGAAAGTTCTGTTCCAGGATGCATAGATCCTAACAGGTTCTTATACTTTGGATTGATGACCTGATCCTGACCATAGAGAAGTGCGCCTTTAGGTTGAGCTACATAGACAGGCTTTTGGGAATCATCTTGAGCGGAAACAACGGTTACCCATGAGGTAATAAACGTATCTTTAAGCATCTGGTCGGTAAGATCAACGGGTGGTCCCACTGGAGATGCCTGCAGTAGTGGATAACAGTAGCCGTAGGATGGTTGAGATCCAATAAATCGCAGGCGATCTCCTTCGTACTCTTCAGAAACAGGTTCGAGGGAGATATACTCATTGCCCTGCAAGCCGCACATAATCTGCGATCTTTTGCTTGAAGGTGCGATGGGTGCTGAAACAACGAAGTCTCCCAGAGGGGTGACATAGAGATTGCTTATGCCCAAATTCGTTCCTTGAGCGAAAGCAAGGGCTGCGACCATATCAGATTCAGAAAGTGTCACTTGCTCGACGCAAATGGGACATAGGGTAACTCCGGCTCCAGTGGTAGTTCGGTAATGAGATTTAAGGCTTATTTGTTGTTGCTCTTTTAGACCTTTCGAACCGGCATTTGTAAGGGATTTGTCAGTGAATTTCAGTAGTGTTCGGAAACGCTCTTCCAAACGTAGCTTTTGGGAATCAAGCATATAAGGGAGCGTTCTATTGAAAACATCACTTGGATCAAATACACAGGAAAAAGAAATTAGATCAGCACTATCATTAAGCAAACTAGGTTCTGCGAAAGGTATCCATTCGGTAAGAAAGCTGTTGTCAGAGCCTTTGTTAGGATTAGGAACTTGAAACTGAAACCCCCAGAACCATTTATCGTGAAGAAAAGTCGATGCAATTTGCACGTCAAAAGCAATGCACCCTCTTTCCGGTCCACTGAACTCTAGCTTTCCGGTGCTACTATTTCCAGGGATTTTTGGAGGTGCTACCGGGCCATCAAAATAGATATTATAGATAGTATAACCCTCTTTATTCTTGAAATAAAGTGTCTCGTTATCAAGGGAAATTAGCATCCCGTTGTCAATGATAAAGGAAATGCCTGTTCCTTTTCCAAAAGACATATTAAGGGCGTAATTTATTTCTCCTTCCTCTGTGTCAGTCCTTTTCTTAAAGCCAAAACTTGGTGGATCGCTTGAATTATTGCCGGAAATAACATCTTCAGACAGCCAGATAATTCCTCTGGAAATTCCCCGCGCACTCAAAGAATTTCGAACCAGGCTGACAAGAAAACGTGCATCCTCTGCGTTTGCAAGGGATGGGCGCACAGAACTGAAAATAAAAGATGCACTCAAATTGTTATCAGTCCAAGCATCAGATAAGGACAATGAGTCTCCTGGCACCAGTTTATTTGGTGCTAAAACGGCTGCAACCCATCCTCTATCATTAGGTTCTTGCTGGCCCTCAAATAGTTCAGGTATATAGCATTTTGAAAAAAAAGTCATTCCTATCTCCCTCATGATTCCTTGAACTCACCTTTTATATTATTTAAAGGCATGAAAAAAAATAAATTTCCCAAAAAGGATAAATTAGGGAGATTTATTTAATTCCCTCTCTTTTTTTGAAGGTATTAATCGATTTTGAATGTGCTTACGGCAGCAATCGCAGTCTGGCAAGTTGGCTTATTAGTTTTTTCATTCCATCCGCTCATCATGAACGCCAGAGTATATGTTACACCGGTTACCAGTGTAACATCGTTGAAAGTTACGGAACCTTCATCACCGTCTATCGGAACGGCAGACACTTGGTCGTAAATGGGATTCAGGTAAGGATTAGTTTTGCTGCGCCACAATGCCGCCCATGCGCCATTTGTCTTCGGCAGCACACCTGGGGTTACATTAAAGTTTACATTAATGCTAGTTCTATTCACCTGAGGTGCAATTTTGGTTGAAAAATACTGAATTTTAGATGTATCTTTCTGCGACCCTTGGGGTAGATAAGCCGTAGCGCAGACATTGCCGTATTTTATAAAATTATCTGTTTCACCGCCCACTGCATATCCGATTATATAGTCATTCTTCCCCATATCAAGATTGTTAAAAACTACAGATCCCTGGCGTGATGTGCCATTGATTGCCTGATGCTGCTGAGGCTCATCTCCCCAGGGAACTGTATCTCCTGCCTGCCATAAATATACACAATTGCCGAATTTGCCTGGCTGATTGCTGTTTGGTGTCACATAATCAATCGTAACTGTATCACCAGTACTTCCAGGAATAATGTCAAGAGTCACATTTTGTGTAGGATCCATTGCTTTTAGTAACATTTGTTTCCTCCAAGAATTCCTCTATTTGTGATTAAAACCTATATTGTAATGCTTCCTCTGGTTGGAAATATCCCATCGTCATTATTCACTTTGTCCTGATTAAAAGAACAGTTTTTCAGCATCTTTTTTTCTCATAATCGGGATACTTCCTACTACTGACTTTTCAGTTCAATTGCTTGAATGTTATATAGAAAATATATGTCAGGTCATATAATACTTACTAATGATGTAATAAACTTATTAAGTTAAATGCTTTATGGATTTATAATGAGAGCATAAATAGTGTACCAATAGCCTGGTATCCTTGTATGAACCAGAAAATTTTCTCTCAATATCATTATTAAAAAATACAAAGATATGATCTTGGTTACAGATCATTTAGACTTAGTTTTAGCCAAAAAATCGTAAATTTATTGCCCATTATATAATACTTCTCAAGTATATAATAAAGTTAAAGGGTTTACAATTTCGTTTCCTATTTTGGAGGTAACGTTTCAATTAGTACACATAGTCCACTCATCCCAGTTTTAGAAATATGTAAGGACTTTTCATTAAATCTTCATTTACCTTCTCACACTTTGTTCTCTATGCAAAAGAATCAACTACTAACAGTAAGTGGTTGAACTTCCAATAAGTCATAAATAGCTTCTATTTTTTGTACTATAGATAGAAATGAGGCATGCAAATTACTATGCTACAAAACAAGGGAACGCACGGCTTTTTATGTGAAACACTGTATAAACTTTTATTATTATACAGAAATTATTAACTTTTTGAAGAATGTACGCTTTGATATTGATGAAAAGTACTGTTTGAACTTTATGAAATTGACGACAATGGTTATCACGTTTAACACATTCATTCTTTTATTGGTGCTGAGCCAGAATTAAAAAACAGGCTTGAGGTCATGAACTGAAGGATAATGTAGGTTATATTGGAACTGTGGGAGACGAACAACTTGCAATATAATCAAAATTGTACTGATATTGGAAAAAACAGGAAGAAAAGAAAGCATATAAGCAAAAGAAAATGCTTGATTTTCAATAAATACTTTATTCGAAAATCAGCAGCGAGAACATGACCCTTGCTTGCAGAGGGGTGCACCAGCGCAATTTTAGTTTATTGATATTTTGGTTTCATATATGGTTTACTTCGTTAGTTCTAAAGCTTTTTGCCGCTTAACGAATCTGGCTCCCATCTCAAAGGCTTTCTGGCAGTCCTGTGGAAACACTTCTTTTCGCTTTTTTTCCTTTTCCTGAGGATTGAAGACAGAAGAAACATATTTTGAATAATCATCAAACTGGTATGTGTCGGTACTGTATAATGATTCGGAATACCCGAATATCCTTGTTGCAACCCATTCATTTGACTCAATAAGTTTATTAATCCCAACCAGCTCAAAAATGTCCTTAGTGATATTCATTGTGTAAATAAAACCAACAGGAATATTTCTGGGATAAAATGTCTGTATGTCAATAGAGTAAGTTATATACGGGAATATATAGCGCTCCATAAAGGACCGCATTTCTCCTGTCGCATTCCCAAGGTAAATTGGCGATCCGAGTATAACTGCATCGGCATCCTCCAGCCTTTCCAGCACAGGTGTCAGCTCATCCTTTACTGCGCACTTTCCAAAGCTTTTTCCACCTTTTAATTTGCAGGCAAAACAACTTATGCAGCCTTTAAAATTGAGGTCATAGAGGTGGATTAATTCGGTTTCTGCACCCTCCGAAGCTGCACCTTCAAGAGCTTTTTCCAGAAGGGTGGCTGTGTTCCAGTTCTTTCGAGGACTTCCGTTTATTGCTATCACTTTCATGACTTTACCTCTTGTTTTCAATCTCTTTTGTGCACTTATATTCGTAACGTAGGTCTGAATTTTCTGTATGAGATCACTAGGTTATAGAGTTCACTATGGTTATAGGACTCACTAAGATTATAAATTTCATTACATATTTTTACGGCAGTCTCTCATAGCCAAACACAAAAAAACTTTGAAAGAAAGCAGTTGTTTAAGAAATCTTTCTCAATAGTCGAAGTAGTGAGTTTTGACCGAAAAGCTGCAGAGGAAGAGAGTACTATAATGGGTAGGCTGTTGAGCCCTTTGAAATTTTTCGAGCTAGATGTTTTGGTTTACTAACCTGTGTTTTCTCGGTTTACAAGTAATTTTTTAAACCAGTATAAAGATATACATATTATTTATTAAGTTGGCGCATATTCTCTAATAATGTGAAAAACTTCGATTATTAACTTCGATTATTAACTTCGATTATTAACTTCTATTATTAACTTCGATTATCAACTTCGATTATTAACTTCTATTATTAACTTCGATTATCAACTTCGATTTATCAACTTCAATATTTTTAAGATCGGCATCTAAGGAGTACTAACAGTTTTCCAGTCTACTAATAACGTTTTTCCAGAGTTGAGAGTTTCATGAATAAGCAAAAAGCCATACTGATATTATTACTGCTCCCGCTCATTCTATTTATTCTGTTTCTCTATGGTCCTTTCTTATTAATGGAGTTACTTGACAGTTCCTGGTACTACTCCGAAGAAGTTGATATTGGGTCTTTTGATTACAATTCCGTACTTACGAAAGCGGAGAAAGCCGGTTATGAGGTAGAAGGTTCATGGCCCTGGCCAGGAAACTTTTCGGGCTTTGAGCCAGGAGATGTTCCTGAGGTCCGGGAAAGCTTCGGCAGTGCTGCTCTTGTGCAGAATATAAGGCTTAACTATAACGAGAACTCCGAGCTTATTGTCTTTGCATGTGAAAACGGAACTGAAGCAGGGGTCGGAACCTGTATTGCCGTCTCGAATTTTAGTCATTCCAATCCCCAGTCCTCCTTACAGCTATCGGAATTTCCTGATGACTCCTGGATGCTTGAAAAATTAGGGCTTCTCTTTGGCTCGGATGAGAAAGCTTCGGAAAAGTATCTTGAGGCTCTGAAGAAAGCTGCACAAAACCAGACATGGGACGCCGAAATACAGGTGAACGAGTCCCCGAATTTTCCGGCTGTATATGCCTATCTTACGGAAAGCAGTGATGATTCCAGTTACGACAATTATGTTTTGGGTTTTTATGGATACCCCAAAATAGGCTCGGATACGAAAGAAGTTTTTTTAAAGGACGGGAGCCAGGTTGGTTCAGTAAAATATTTTGTCCCAGAGGCAAAAGTAGTAACTTATGATAAGGGGAACAGGTACACAGGAAACAGGTACACAGGAAACAGGTACACAGGAAACAGGTACATAGTTGAACTCGATTCTTCAGGAAAGGTCAGGCTCGAAATCATAATGCATGTCGGAAGCGTTAGAGAATCGATACCTGAAAAGGAATATCGAGTGTTTTTCAGGGAGATGTTTGAAGAAATGGGACTTTCTCCTGAAGTAGTTTACAGCTTTGAATTTTTTCATACTTCTTTAATGATGTGAATTAATGAAATTTAAACAATTTCTTTATATCCTACTAATTGGAGTTTGTAAATAATTTGAAAAAGTATAAAAATGAGATAGGAAACAGGAGCTTTGAGAAAGAGATAACTAAACATATATAACATGCCCTATTAACTTATTATAGAAATGGATTAAGTATTTCCACAAAAACTTCAGGCTAATGACAGTATGATACGTAAAAAACTTCATCGCTATGCCATGTTGAAAAGATATGGCCAGATAATTGAGGTTCTCCAGAAATATGGGTTTGGATATGTTGTTGACAAGATAGGTTTGAGCAGTATCAGGGACTTAACCTATAAGTTTAATAAAAAAGATAAGGTGGACAGGCTCAATACTTCAGGCCCGGTTAGAGTACGTAAGATACTTGAGGAACTGGGTCCGACCTATATCAAACTGGGTCAATTACTGAGCATGAGGCATGACCTTGTACCTTTGAAATACGCTACAGAACTCGCAAAACTTCAAGATGATGCACCTTCTTTTGAGTTTGAAAAAGTTGAACTAATTATAAGAGAAGAACTCGGCCATTCTATTGAAGAACTGTTCGAGTACTTTGAAAAAAAACCACTAGCCTGTGCATCTATCGGGCAAGTACATCGGGCAAAGATAAAAAATGGCGATGAGGTTGTCGTAAAAGTCCAGCGTCCTGGCATAAGTGAAGTAATCGAATCTGATCTGGATATTATGTACAGTATTGCCAGACTTATTGATGAACATATGCCAGAAGCAAGATTATACAGACCAACAGAGATTGTTGACGAATTATCGCACAGTATTCTTGCAGAAATAGATTATACTCAGGAAGGCTGGAATGCAGATCGTTTTGCAGACAATTTCAGGGAGAATGGTCAGGTTCATATTCCACGGGTTTACTGGGACTATACAAACACACGTGTGTTGACGCTGGAATATATCAAAGGTATTAAAGGCAGCCATGTGGATTTACTGGACATGCAGGGCTTTGATAGGAGCAATATAGCTTCCGTAGTAGTAAAAGCTTTCATGCAGCAGGTATTTGAAGACGGTTTTTTCCATGCAGACCTGCATCCCGGAAACATCCTTATAATGGAAGACGGGACCGTAGCTTTTCTTGATTTTGGAATGGCAGGTCATCTTTCCTCGGAAGTATGCGATATATTTCTTGATGGCATGGTAGCTTTAGTTAATGGAGATAGTTCAGCGTTCATCGAATTACTCAGGGATATGGGTTCTCTAGACTCTTATGCAGACACAAGATCATTGAAAGTGGATGTTGAATCTTTTCGCTCCAAATACTATGGTAAGGCCCTGAAAAAGCTTGATGCTTCAATAATAATTGAAGAGTTAATAGGTATTTTAAGGGCCCATAAGGTTATGATGCCTCATAATATAGCCTTACTGGTAAGAGGTACAGTGGCTGTTGAAGGTTTTGGACTTATTATTGATCCGAATTTAAATTTTAGTGAACTTCTCGAACCTTATGTAAAAAATGAATTGAAAAAACGTTTTTATCCACAAAACCTGTCTCGTAAGGCCTATAGCAATATTTCAAGCTGGGCGCGTCTCTTTCGAAAAGCACCTACTAAAATCTCACATATACTGGATCACGCTGAAAATGGCTATTTGAAAATAAAGTTTGAATCTGAGGAAGGTAACAAGCTGGCGTCCGAGATTGACGTTGCAAGTAATCGGTTATCTATCAGTCTGATTATTTCTGCTATGATTGTCGCTTCCTCTCTGGTCATTCAGACACATATGAGACCTCTTGTTTGGGGTGTACCATTTCTTGGCACATTCAGCTTCGTTATTGCCAGCATCTTTGGACTATGGCTTGTATATAATATCTTCAGGACAGGCCGGGTATAACTTCACAAATGTATACTTTGCAGAAAAATAGATAGCATGAAAAATTATTAAATTGGAACTTTTACTGCAAAGTGGGTTTTATTGGGATTTGCTATTTTCTTTCTGCAGCGCTAGATCCA
Organism: Methanosarcina spelaei; assembly: GCF_002287235.1. Lineage (GTDB taxonomy): Archaea > Halobacteriota > Methanosarcinia > Methanosarcinales > Methanosarcinaceae > Methanosarcina > Methanosarcina spelaei. The sequence continues at coordinate 22,702 of NZ_LMVP01000549.1, read as the reverse complement.
GAACTTTTTCGAATTCTTGCTTATCCCTGAGTCCAAGAATTCTGGCCGTGAACCTGTTCTTGCTAACGTTTCCATCCTCTTGCATATATACATATTCTCCGTTTTCAATACCTATGACCACAGATGAGTCAGGAATAGGGCCTACTCCGAAATACTCAATAAATTCAGGGCTTTGTTCTATATCTACGGACATAATCGTTGCTTTTCCTTCATATTTATTTGCCAGTTCCTGAAGGATAGGTTCCATCTTCTGGCAGGGCCCACACCATTCGGCGCCGATTTTTAAAAAGACCGGGCCTTTCTCAAGTGATGTATTTATCTGTCCAAGTTCAGTCGTATTGACAACAGAACCATTACCATGAGACTCCTGGGTAGGGCTTTGCTCAGTACAACCAGCTGTAAAAAGCGTACCTATAATTAGAATCGATAATAGAACTAATTGCTTCATAGCGATCACCTGTTACTGCATGATTAATGTTTTATTTTCTATAGATCTCCTGCAGTAATTTTCTATGGATTTCCGCAGTAAAACTGAAAGCAAATGTCTGAAAACAACAAATGACCATATTTATTGGTATTCAATGAACTAACTTCTGTGAGTTGATTTTCTTTAATTGTTGATTATTAATTGCTTGTTGCATTTTCCATTAGCTAGTTATCATACTTATAGGTGAAGTCAAAATAAATTTCAATAAGCTGATTTTGTGTATACTAAATTATTACTTGGAGCCTATTTAAAAAATTAATGATGGCATGTATCAGTTACAATAGTTTATAATATCGAATATCAGTTAATTTGTGTATATTTCCAACTATAAAAGTTACAATTATAATAATTTTTGATATGCACTAAAAAGCGCTAAGATCTATTCTTTATCCTTGTGTTTTTAACTTCAAACATGGTGATTTTTGATTTTTTGCTTTGATGTAGTTTCGTTTTTATAAATCGGGCTCTAATAACAGTCCAGGATAGTAGAAGAGCCACTTTTTTCCTGAGTTTAATGAATATAACCTGGCTGATTTAAGTTAATTAAAACAAAAATTTCATTTTTGATGTCGTTTTACATGTTTTTCTGTGAAAAAGAATGACTTTTTTTCAAAATTTCTGGGTATAGATTGGGAGAATAAATTAGGAGAAAATCAGGAAAAATTAGGAAAAATCTGGGAGAATAAATTTAGGAGAAAATCAGGAAGAAAAATTACGAGGAAATCAGGAAGAAAAATTACGAGGAAAAATTGGATGGGGTATTATGGTCTAGACCGTAATACCCCATCCTTGCTTCTTAACGCTTATACACTATGCGCAGGTGCATAACTGTTTCCAGGATATGACGGTACTACCGGCCTGGGCAGATCAATATCCAGGGCTTCTCTCAGGACCTCTTCAATGGTCTCTACAGGCACGAACTGAAGTTCGTTTCTGGCGTCCTCAGGCACATCTTCAAGGTCCCTTTCGTTTTCTTTTGGCAGGATTACCTTCTTTATACCTGCCCTGTGAGCTGCCAGGACTTTCTCTTTTATGCCTCCTACAGGCAGTACAGCACCGCTCAACGTTATTTCCCCTGTCATAGCAAGTTTGGGGTCAACAGCTTTTCCGGTTATCAGGGACGTAAGAGCGGTAAAGAGGGTTACGCCTGCTGACGGGCCGTCTTTCGGGGTTGCACCTGAAGGTACATGGATGTGAATATCACTTGAAGTAAAATCAAAGCTGTTTGCAGTATTTGCAAGCCGTGACCTGACAAGGCTCAAAGATATCTTTGCAGATTCTTTCATCACATCCCCAAGCTGGCCTGTGAGAGTGAGTTTTCCACTGCCTGGCATAAAAGTACCTTCTATGAAGAGAATATCTCCTCCCACAGGCGTCCATGCAAGTCCTGTAACCACGCCGGGTACATTCTCTTTTCTGGCCTCTTCCTGTCGGATTATCTCTTTTCCGATAATTTCTTTAAGCATGTCAGCCCTAACCACATAAGGAAGTTCAGCCTTGCCTGAAACAATCTTTTCGGACACAAACCTTGCGGTCTTAGCAAGCTGCTTTTTAAGCCCACGGACTCCGGCTTCGCGGGTGTATTTATCGATGATTACTTTCAGGGCTTCATCTTCAATTTTGAGTTTCTCCGCATCGAGACCGTGGTCTTCCAGTATGCAGGGCAGCAGGTGGTCTTTTGCAATTGCAAGTTTCTCATTCTTTGTATAACCTGAAATCTCAATAGTCTCCATTCTGTCGAGAAGCGGCCAGGGAATACTTGCCAGAGAGTTAGCTGTAGCTATGAACAGGACATCGGACAGGTCATATGGGATTTCCAGATAGTGGTCTGAGAACGTGCTGTTCTGTTCAGGGTCAAGGACTTCCAGAAGGGCACTTGCCGGATCTCCCGAATAGGAAGCTGAGAGCTTATCGACCTCATCAAGAATAAATACAGGATTTTTCGTGCCTGCTTTTCTCATACCCTGAATAATCCTTCCGGGCAGAGCACCGATGTAGGTTCGCCTGTGTCCCCGAATTTCGGCTTCGTCTTTGACGCCTCCGAGGCTGATACGGACATATTTTCTGCCCAGAGCATCGGCAATACTTTTTCCAAGGCTTGTTTTACCGGTTCCTGGCGGTCCTATCAGGAGCAGAATTGAGCCCTGCTTCTCATGTTTCAATTTCATGACTGCCAGGTGCTGAATTATTCTCTCTTTGACTTTCTCCAGCCCATTGTGATTGTTCTCAAGCACCTGACGGGCTTCGGCAATATCTATGCTCTTTTTCTCCTCGGTTATCCAGGGAAGATCAAGCAAAATGTCAAGATAATTCCTTATAACATGGGCTTCAGGATTATGACTTCCTCCGGTTTCGAGTTTCTTCAATTCTGAAAATGCCTTCTTTTTTACTTCCTCAGGCATAGTTGAGTTTTCAATTTTCTCCCTGTACGCAGCATCGCCTGAAGCCGATTCATCTCCTTCGTTGAGTTCTTCCTGAATCACTTTCAGTTGCTCACGAAGCATTGCCTCTCTGTTCGACTTGCTTATTTTGTCAGTAACTTTTTTTGCCATTTCGATCTGTAGATTGATGTTTTCTTTATGCTTTGTCAGGATATGAAAGAACAGAAGATACCTCTCACGAACCGAGGCGAGCTCAAGGAGTCTCTGCTTTTCGGCAAGTTTCACAGGTATGTACGGCATGACAAATCCCATTATCTGGTCAATGGAGTTCATCTTATCGATTGACTTGGTAAACTGTTCGGAGCCCTGGAACCTGTTGCTGATCTCGTGAATGGTCCCTTTTATACTCGCCATCAATTCGGTCTCATCGTCCTCATCGAAATCCGGCAGATCTTGGACAGGCCTGTAAGTTGTGTAGAACAGCCCATCTTTCCGATAGAGAGAAATTGCCTCTACCCTTTCGATAGCCTTTGCAACAACGAGATATCCGTTATCAGCAGGCTGTACATGTGTAATTTTAAGCAAATTTCCGGTTCTATACAGGCTCTCTTCTGATAGGTCTGAAACCTCTATACCGCTCTTTACCGTTAGCCCGATAGCATTAATGAACTCGGAATTTTTCATTTCATTAAATAGTGTTTCGCCGGTAACTTTGTCAGCCATGAGTTTTGTCCGGCTTTGAGGGTAAACCACAATCTCAAAAAGGGGTATAACCAGTATCTCTCTGTTATCGTCAGCTTGTTGTGAATACATTGTCATCGTCTCAATTATCATCTCAAGTATTTAGTTTAATTTAACCTAACTATTTTTGCAAACAAAAAAATTACCTTACTTTTCTAAGGATTTCTATAAGTTTATCGAGTTCTTTCTCATTCAGTGAGTTCGCCATTCTTTCAATAACCTTCAATAAAGCGGTCTCTTCGGCACGGGCTAACATTTGCCCTTTTTCTGTCAGACGAATGTAAAAAATTCTGCCATCATCCTGACACTTCTCCCTGTATACACACTCCATTTTGATGAATTTATTAATCATCTCGGTGATGGTAGGCTTTGAATTGCTGGTAATTCTGGCAAGCTTACTGAATGTTACCTCCCCACATTCGTCAATGACTTTCAGGTATCCAATCTGCTTGAGAGTAATATCCGATAGTCCGCATTCAGAGAAGATCTGACAGGAGCATTCGCTTCTGATTTTGATCAGGTTTTCAAAAACTATAAACAAACGCTCTTTTTTCTCCATCATATCTCGATCTGTTCTGTTAGTTAGTCTTTTCCTAATTAAATAGTTTTTGGTGGGATAACCTCTGTCAGGGATTGCAAAGTTAACGTATTTTCATCCATACTGCAAGAAATGCATGGGAGGTAATTTTTTAAAATCAAACAAATTCAAAAGATTTAACTACCTCACACTTTGATTTAGTTCAGGAAAGATTAGCTGGATGATTGGTGGATAAAATGGCCCGTATATTTGTATCTTCTACGTTTAAGGATCTGGAAGAATGCCGTGAGAAGGTAATGCACAATCTGAGGCGAATGGGTCATGAAAATATAGCAATGGAAGATTTTGTTGCCGAGGATAAAATACCTGTCGATAAATGTCTAGAAGACGTTGCTTCTTGTGAGCTATACGTCGGTATTTTTGCATGGAGATATGGTTATACACCTTATGGATACGACAAATCCATTACAGAACTTGAGTATCGAAAAGCAGTAGAAGCAGGAAAAGAATGCTTAATATTTTTGCTCCATGAAGATGCACTATGGCCATCAAAATTTGTAGATATAGGAAAAGATGGAGAAAAAATAAGAGCTTTAAGAAATGAGCTATACACCAAATGTATATTTAGCTCTTTTAAATCTGCTGATGAACTTGCCAGTTTAGTAGGAGCCGCTGTTTATAAATGGGAAACCAAGAGTCGAACTTCAATTCCGGAAGAAAAGATAATTGCTGAGCTTGATCTAAAACAGTACAGAGAAGCTGTTTCTAAAAGATATGGTAATCTTGATCTAGATGCTCTCACACCATCTACAAAAGAAGATTATCTGAGGATCAAGCTCAGCAGTGTGTTTGTAGAGCAAAGTGTAAGAGAAAATCCTCCACCGGTTGAGCTTCCAAAAGAAATTTGGAAGAAAATGCATGAAGAATGGGATCCTGAAAAAGAATGTCTTCCCGATGGTCTGACTGCTGAAGATGTTAAGCGCGCAAAAGAGTCATACTATTCAAAGGAACCAAAAGCTGTACTTGATGTCATAAGTGATGAAAGAAACAAATATATCGTAATTCTTGGGGATCCTGGCTCTGGCAAGTCCACGCTTACAAAATATATTATTTTATCAGCTTTACAACTCAATAACGATGAAAAACTTTCACCGCTTTTCAATTCTCATCTTCCCCTCAGAATTGAACTCAGGGAATTTACAGGCTTGTCTGTGGAAAAAGAGTGTAAGACTTTTCTTGATTATTTTCAGCACCTTGCTGATACCGAAGGTTACAGTTTAACAAAAGGGGAAGTTGATAACTACCTTAAAAAAGACGGAAAAGCAATAATAATTTTTGACGGATTGGATGAAATTTTTGATCCAAAAGAATGGGAACGAATAAACCATATGATTGTAGGATTTACACTTGACTACCCAAAAGTCAAGGTAATTGTAACTTCAAGGATCGTGGGTTATAAACGTAAAATCCTTGATGATGGTGGTTTTGTTCACTTTACACTTCAGGACTTTGAAGAAAAACAGATAGAAACATTTCTTGACAGGTGGTATCCTTTAGTTGTTGATGAAAAAGAAATCAAAAATAGAAAGTTAAGGATTACCAGAGCTCTTAAAAATTCCCCTTCAATAAGACAACTTGCCGGAAATCCTCTCCTGTTGACAATTCTGGCGATAATAGGCAAGCACCAGGAACTTCCTAGAGAGAGGTGGAAACTTTACGATCATGCTGCAAGCGTCCTTGTAGAAAATTGGGAAGTTAACAAACACCTGAATAGAAGCTCTGTAGATATGGATTTCATTGGAGAGGATGACAAAAAAGAACTTCTGATGAAAATCGCCTATAAAATGCAGTCCGGTCCTGAAGGACTCGCTGGTAATTTCATTCACAGAAAAACTCTTCAGCAAGAAATTGAAATTTATCTCCAGAACCGCTATCAAAAAAATCCATCTGAAGCAAAATTAATAGCAGAATCAATTATTGACCAGTTAAGGAAAGTAAATTTCATTCTCTGTCTTTACGGAGCCGATTTTTACGGATTCATCCACCGCACTTTCCTTGAATATTTCTGTGCAATGGATATTGTTCAGAAATTTGACAACCGGGAACTTGATCCGGAAACACTCAAATCAAATTATTTTGAAAAATACTGGGAAGATCCCACATGGCATGAAGTCCTGAGCCTTGTATGCGGAATGAAAGAAAAATTTGCCGGTGAAATTATCGAATGTCTGATGCAAGCATACAATCCCCAATGGTTTGGCAACAGACCTCCCTTGAATATTTCTTTAGCAGTCAAATGTTTGAGCGAACTTCGAAATCCTAATGCAATTGGAGGAACTGCAAAGAAACTCCTTGAAAGAGTACTCAAATTGTTTGAAATGGTACATTGGACGCAGGATATAAAAGAGTTTTTGGCAGAAGAAATTGTTCCTACATCAAAAACAATAGGTGAAAAATGGCCTTATAGAGATATAATCATTGATCAATTTAAGCAGTCTAGAATTTACATGGACTACTTCAAAGTTCCCAGTTTTTTTGTTGCTCCAAATTTAAATTTTGAACTAAATGATTCATGGGCAGAATTTGTCTCTGAAATAGGTTCGAATTCTGAATTATTTTATGAAGCTTTATTAAGTAAAATAACAAATAGAGACGATTCTAGATTATTGGCTGTTTTGGCAATTGGAAAATATATTCCAAAAAATAAACAAACATTTTTGCTTTTATTAGACATTTCTACTAAAGATCAAAATCATACAATTAGATTTGCTACCATTCAGGAGCTTGCTAGTGGTTGGCATGATGATCCTAGAACACTCAATGTTATAAAAGATAGGATAATGAACGATGATGACCCTTCAGTCAGGAGTGTTTCTATCCATGAACTTGCACATGGTTGGTATAATGATCCTGAAACACTAAAGATTATTAAATATCGGGCAATGTATGATAAAGAAGATTTTGTAAGGAGTATTGCCACCCAAGAACTTGCCCGTGGTTGGCATGATGATCCTGAAACACTAAAGGTTATCAAGCAGTTTGCTACAACCGATAAAGGAAGTTTTTCACGGAGTGCTGCTATTAAGGAGCTTGCTAGTGGTTGGCATAATGATCCAGATACTCTCAAGATCATAAAATGCGCCATTAAAGAAAAAGATAGTTCTTTACGGAGTACTGCTATTAAGGAGCTTGCTAATGGTTGGCATAACGATTCTGATACACTCAAGGTTATAAAATGCGCCATGAAAGATAAAGATAAATTATTCAGGATGGCTACTTTACAGGAACTTGCCCGCGGTTGGCATAACGATCCTGAAACCTTAGATATTATCAAAAACCTTGTGATGAATGATGAAGAGTCATGCGTGAGGGAAAAAGCTATTCATGAAATTGCTTATGGTTGGCATGAGGATTCAGAAATTCTTAGTATTGTTGAAAGTTGGATTATGAATAATAATGATGATGTTAGAAAAGCTGCTGTTTATGAACTTGCTCGTAACTGGCGCGATTATCCTAAAACCCTCCACATTATCAAAGAGTGCATAATCAATGACAGATATAGTGATGTTAGATTTGTTGCAATTCAGGAGCTATCTTTTGGCTGGCATAATTATCCTGAAACTTTAAAAATTATCAAAGATAGGGCAATTAATGATGAAAATTATGTTGTCAGGATGAGTGCTATTGAAGAACTTGCTCGTGGCTGGCATGACGATCCTGAAACCTTGAATGTTCTCAAAGATTGTGCAGTCAACGATAAAACTAATTTTGTCAGATATGCCGCTATTAAAGAATTAGTTCTTGGTTGGGGTGATAATCCTGAAGCTTTTAATTTTATCAAGGATCGAGTTATAAATGATGAAAATAGTTTTGTAAGAAGGATCACTTTAAATGAAGTTGTTTTTGGTTGTTATAAACATTCTGAAACCATTAACCTTGTCAAAAAACATGTAAATGCTGATAAGAGTCCAGAAGTAAGGATGAGTGCTATTGAAGAACTTGCTCGTAGTTGGCATGACGATCCTGAAACAATCAATATTATCAAAGATCGTGCAATGAATGATGAGGATAATGATGTCAGACAGTCTGCAGTTCAGGAACTGAAAAAATGGTGGAGTGAAGAGGCAGAAGAGAAAATAGAAGAGAATGTTTTATCTGAAACTATAACAGATCCTTCAATTTCTGAAAATGCAAATGTAAAAAATGTTAGTGAAGACTTTTCTGGGGATGTAAAATCTGAAAATATTGAAGTTGATTATGTTCAAACTTCTTTGGATTCCACTGATTGTGATGAAAATACGGAAGTAACTAAAAACATCGAAAAAAAGTAATCGAACTATAATTTTTTAGACTCTCTTTTGTGCCCTTCTTTTTGCTGGATTTTTAACTTATGATTTATTGCAACCTCCAGTCACCAAAATCAACTGATGAAAATCTGTATTTTCTGATTCTCATAATCTAATAGAGGTGATACGATTTAGAACTCAATTTCTTTTCCGTTAATCAATAAACTCTTGATTACGGCATTTCCGTACTTGTCAACGATAATTTTTGCAGTAACTTCTGTTTTCTCGGTCCTTTGTGCCTTTTCTATCTCCATTCCCTTGCCTTCGGGAACAAAATAACTTTCAATGCCGTAGTCGACCCGAAGCTCCTTAATGGTTTCTTCTTCTGTTGTAATACCTGATTCGTCTGTTTCCCAGTCGTATATAACATCTTTTACCTTACCTTTGATGTAAAGTCCATCTTCGGGTGGAGTAGTGTATATTTTTTTAGGTACCCCGCAACCGTTTTTTAATTCCAGTGCCAGATATACTGGCTCGTCGCTATAAAAGTAAGAGTCTTCAGATGGAATCTTTTCCATATCCAAAGTACTGATTTCGTAATTAAGGGTCACGTAGTCTCCCCTGAAAAGATCTCTTGGGTCTACTGGTAAGGTTTTGAGCAGAACCTCAGTGCCGGTTCTGAGAGTATACTCCTTATAAACGATAAAGCCTGAGAAAATCAGGAGCCAGAAAACTATGGTAAGGTAAAGGATTTTCTTCTGGTTCATTCGTAGTCTCTCCCTGCTTCTGAAAGGTTCGTTGGTCGACAGCTTCTGGCTCTAAGACCGCAGTTTTTCATTGTCCCACTCCTGCAAACTGAGCTTTTAATTCTCTTCTTTTCCTTTCCAGTACTATACTTATAGTCAGCAGGACAAGCCCACCAATCATGAAAAAGAACGATCTTGGAAGAAGGTCCCAAAAAAAATCAAAATATCTTGCAATAATCAAGGGTATAAACCAGAACATTGCAGTATTAACTATCCCGATGTCTTCTGTGCTATACCCTGCATATAGGAGAAGAATCAGAAGCCCGAGGAAAACAAGATTAAAAAAGCCTACATAGGCTTCTTCTGACACGGGGGTGTATTGGGTTATCAAAGTAAATCCCGCCATTAAAAACGAGATTACACCCATGCTCATATCTGTCTGAAAACATGTAAGCTTTGATCGAAGTGATTTAGAAAGAAGGCCTGCCAGAAAAAGGATTCCCAGGAAAACATAAACTACCGGAACAATTTCTTCATTTTTTGATTCCCATAACCCGAAAGTGTACATGAACAGTGCAAGGAGTACAGCTTGCAGTCCCATGAACTTAAAAATTGGTGCAACGTATTTCGCTTTTGCTGATAACTCATGAAAAGTTCCTGTAAAATAAAGGGCAATGCCTGAGATAAGATAGAGGTCCAGGAAATTTATCAATTCACCGAAACTATTTCTTTCGCTGTACAGAAGGCCTATCCATATGTAAAAAAGTAAAGAACAAAGCCCGGCAACCGCAGTAGACCTGTAACCGTATATAAGGGGAAAAACTCCAAAAAGCCATATCAAGACAAGGGTGCTATTGTTAGCGTTGATATTGTAAATCTGGGCAATTAAGAAGAGGCTTGCTCCAAAAAACAGAGCTGAGAGGAAAAGCAGAGCAGAACCCAGCCTTGGATATTTCTGGTTTTCATATTTCAAGCGATAACCGGTGTAATGTATGCTTAGAGTGCTTCCTGCAAGCAGCAGAATCTTTACGGCATCTCCGATTTTCTCCCAGTTGGAAGCTACAAAGAGTATGGCACCAATCCCGATTAAAATCGCCCCTATGGTTGAGAAGGCAATAATTTGTTTTTTTGACCTGTGTTCCGTTTTATATTCCTCAATGTCCGCCCTCATTTTCTCAGCCTGGGCGTGATTAATTGTGCCTTCGTCCAGCCATTTTTGGATCAGATCCTGGTCAAACATGTACTAATTCTATTAATGTAACTATATAAATAATTTTAGATCGCATATAAAATAATTTTTTCCTTTGTCTGAAGCTTACCAGATTAAATTACTCTATTATGTAATGCAGCATCTAATATTCTGAAATTCTTCAAGACTTTGAACCGGCAGAAACACCAATAAGTCATGTGCCCAAAAAGCAAATCTGGAAAAGCGGACATGCAGTAGAAATATGTTACAACAAAAAGAAAGGATGTAAAGGGAATTGAGAAATTATTGAGAAATTATTGAGAAATTATTGAGAAATTATTGAGAAATTATTAAGAAATGTAAATGAGGAAACGTGCACCTTTCTTTTTCAGACACTTTTCTCTGTTCTGCATTAACGGTATGGAGGTTTAAAACGAAACAAAGTAGAGAGGAAGGTTCATTCTTCTCCTACTTAAATTCAGGAGATTCATAATCCTTTACGCTCATCATGTAATAAAGTCGGAAAGTAATACAGGACATCCACAGGACATCCGCATAAAGTTTGTCTTTAAAAGGTAAACTCTTTATAGGTTAAAAATAAAATAATTTATAATGTTACAGGCCGTCAGAAAACCCAAGTCTATCTCAGTTCTGTTTTTTCTTATAACACTTATTGCTTTTTCCATTTTTCCATCCCCTGCCTCCGGGCTCACCGAGGTGGAGGTAAGTCCAGTTAACACACCTCAGGGTGCGGTCGTACTGATCGTAGATGGCCTGAGTGCACCTTTTATCTATCCGGAACTTACACCGCATGCACTCGATGGCACTCCTCTTGAGAAAGCCAAACTTAAAAATCTCCCTATAATCAGTAAAGAAAGTGCCAAAATTCTGGAACTTCGTGCCCCTCAAACTTTTACCGAAGGAGGACATTCGGTCCTTGTCACGGGAAATCCGGGTGCAGACAGTGAACTTGTAAGCTTTAAAGATGCCACTGTTTTCGATATGCTACACAAGGAAGGTTATCTCTGTATTGCAGTTATGGAAAGAGGGGACTCCTGGTCGATTCGTGCCGAGCAGGATGTCATTCTCAGGGATGAAAATAACTCAATAAGTAATATGAAAATTGTCCTTGAGCAACCCGAACCTTCTTCTGACAGCTCGGAAGTGCCGGAAGGACTTTTACAGGTTATGAAAAAGGCAGCTAATAAAGCACCCGGATACATCAAATCCAAAGAGACCCGTGAAAAGTACAGCGGATACAACCGATGGGGAGTCGAAGCTGCATACAGTATTGTTGAATATATGGCAAAAAACAGACCGGAGCAAAAATACCTGCTCACTATCAATGTAGGTGCTGTAGATTCAAGCGGGCACCACCGGGATAATTATGGGTATGTAGACTGCATCGAATGTCTCGATACCGATATTTCCTCACTTAATGAACTCTGCAAGAAAAATGACCTTGCTTTTTTACTGACAGCAGACCATGGAATGGGTTTTTCCAAAGACGATTCCAAAGGTGGGCACCAGTCCGAAAAATTTATGGTAACTGATGAAGCACAACTAATTCCCCTTATAGTGCATGCCCAGGGCGTTGAAAGCGGAATTCTCAGGGGAAAGCACGGCCAGGAAGATTTTGCCCCTACATTGCTTGGAATTCTTGATATTCCGGACCGCCCAAGGTTTGCAGAAGGAAAACAGATCCTTCTGACAGGCCATGTAAACCTGAAGGTGGAACTCCCTGAAAAAGGTTCTATAGAACTCAGGAAGAATGTAAATGGAAAGGACGGGGACGTAAAAGAAGGAAACGTGAAGGAAGGAAATACTGTAACTTCCCTGCAACATGATGACGAGTTTCTCTTCCTGGGGCTTGAGCCGGAAAGTAGCTATACGGTCAGGGCTGCTCTTGATTCCGGAAACAGCCTTGAAGAGCAGGAAAAAAAGCTCACTCTTGAAACCGACTCGGTGTTGGAATTCACTGAAAAAGGGCAGAAAATCGAAGAAAGTAATGAAAATAATCCGGAATCAGTATCAGGTTCGGGAAAAAATTCTACTGCCAGTTTCTTGAAAAAGGAATCGGGAACATCCAGTTCGAGCTTAACGCGTCTTATAGGATATCTTGTGATAGGACTGGTAAATCTTGCCGGAATTGTAATTATTGCAAAGATCCTGAAAAAAAGCTGAATAGACATTTACCATGCTTTTTTCCTACTTTTTTCTACGTTTTCGCTCAAGCCTTTTTTCAAAAGGCTTGGTCAACATTTCCAAGGGCTTCCTTAAAAGTGACATCGACATTTTCCACATGAGCAAACGTGGGCCCTTTCCTGAGTTCACTTATATAGAGCTCTACAGCTTCAGGTCTGCCTTCTGCAATGATAAAAACCCTGCCGTCTCTTAAATTCTTGGGGTTAGACTCTACGCCCAGACGCTCGGCAGCATTTCTTGCAAATCTTCGGAAACCCACGCCTTGTACCCTTCCTGATACAAGGATTTCCGCACGCACAGTTTCTTCAGAGGTCACAAATGGCTATTTTGAATAACCATAATTTATAGTTATGGTTAGTTCTGGTAGGGAATTTGGTGGGAAGTGTTTTTTGGGATATAGGAAAAGTTTGACTAATAAACAAGAAGAATAAGGAAATTCGCTGTCCATTTTTAAAACGATGTTTGAATCTGTTAGAGTTACAGTAAAGAAACTATTTTTAACCAAGTGTAGAGTCTCTGGGTAAGTTGTATGGATTCAAAAGAAGTTTTCGGTGTAGATATGCTTCATTGCTTGCAGCAGAGTGCGCTAGTGAAGCTTTGATTATCTGTTCTGAAATAAATTTCTAAGAGATTTTAGAATACTATCTGTAATAACCTTGTATGCTTCAAAGGTTATGTTAAAGATCCGGCTCTTGTGCACTAACTTGATTCGAGTGTTTGACTGAAAAAAATGGGTTGAAAGAGGGATACTGTTTTTAATAGTTGGTTAAGTTGGGGGTTGGGGTTTTTAGGGATTTTTAGGTGTGATGGTGGGTGTAAAGATTCCTGCAGACTGAGCTAAAATTGTCTTTTATATTTCCTTCTTTTTATACACATATTAAGATATATGACTAAATCAAATCATAACGTATCTGACGATTGAAATCAGGGAAGAGTTTCCAATACGTTTTTTGCCAAAAAATACATCTCTATCTGAATTTTTTAGAAATTTTTATCTATAGTAAATATAATATAACTTCTCTCAAACAACTTTCATGCTAAAAGTTTAAAAATAAATATATAGTATTTTTATAAATATGGTTGGATAAAGAATTAACAATTGATAGGCATTAGAGATTTGCCTAGAATCAATTTATGTCAATTCTATAAGATAACAGGATAAGCTGAACAGATTTAATAGGAAATATTAGTGCCATGTTTTAAAGCAGGGTTGAGGAATTATGACTGCTTCTAACTTTCTGGATAAGGATGAAATGGAGATCCAGCTGCGAAAACGGATCGCTGAACTGGAAAAGTCCAATCAAGACTTATGTGCGGAGAACATAGCACTAAGTCAGGAGATCACCAAATGCAAGCAAGCTGAAGAGGCGCTAAAAGAGATCAAGGAAAAGTATCGCAGGATCGTCACTGCTACTAACTATGGTTTCTGGTGGATCAATCCAGATCTCATTATCACAGAGGCAAGCGAATCCATAGCAAAATTACTCGGCTACTGCGTCGATGAGCTTATAGGTAGGTCAGGCTATGACTTCGTTAACAAAGATTGGCTAGCTCACGCCTCAAAAGAGTGGGAAGAACTCAAGGCTGGAAAGCCGATCAGCTGTGACTTTAAGATGAGACGTAAGGACGGCAGCGACGTTTGGGTGAGACTGAGCAGCTCGCCGATCATGGACAAGCATGGTCGGTTCGTCAGCAACCTGATCGTGTTCACAGACATTACCGAACAGAAACAGGCAGAAGAGAAGCTACGAGAAAGCGAGGCACGACAGGCATTCCTGCTTAAGCTTAGCGACGCTTTAAGAAAGTTAAGTAACTCGGATGAGATACAGTCCACAGCCTCGCGCATCCTTGGCGAGCAGATTCATGCAGATCGCGTCCCATATGCTCGCGTTATAGATGAACAAGAAGTAGTCATTACCGGGGACTATGTAAACGGCGTACCCTCAATTGCCTGTACTTTACATGCCTCAGATTTCAGCCAAATGACAATAGATGCCTATAAAGAAGGTAAGTGGGTTATCTTTTCCGATGTATCAACCGACCCTAGATTTACACAAGCTGAACGTGAAGCCTACAAATCTATTAATATTGCATCCAACGCCAGCCTCGGCTTGGTTAAAAATGGCAAATGGGTAGCAGCCTTTGGAGTGCATAGTGCTAAGCCCCGAGTATGGACAGAATTTGAACTTAATCTCATAGCTGAAACTTCTGAACGAATATGGGCGGCCATTGAACGCGCCCGTATTGAAGAAGCGCTAACAAAAGCATATGATACTTTGGAAGAAAAAGTCAAAGAACGTACAGCAGAGCTAGAAGAGGCTTACAATTGTTTGAAGGAAAGTCAAGAAAGTCTTGCTGAAGCTCAAGAAATTGCTCATCTCGGAAGTTGGGACTGGGATATTGTAACTAACAAAGTATGCTGGTCTAATGAAACATATCGTATTTTCGGTCTTAATCCTCAAGAATTAGAGGCGACTTTCGATTTATATTTCAGTCGTGTACATCCGGATGATCGAGACTCCATATATAGTGCTGTTGAAAAAGCTTTAAACGGAGAATCCTATAGTATTGATTATAGAATCATTTTACCAAGTGGAGAGCGCACAGTCCATTCATATGGAAAAGTAATTTTTGATGAAGAAAAAAACACTCCTGTTCGGATGAGTGGAACAACTCAGGATATTACGGACCGTAAAAAAGCAGAAGAAATGCTAAAAGAGAGCAAGAGCAAACTGAAGACTCTTTTTGAGTTGTTGCCTGTTGGAGTTTCCATTGTCGATAGAGAAATAAATATTCTAGATGTAAATCTTGCCCTAGAAAACATTGTGGGTCTTTCGAGATCAGATTTACTCAAAGGAAAACATACAACTCGAATATATGTCAAACCAGATGGTACGGAAATGTCGGTTAAGGAATTTCCTAGTGTAAGGGCTTTGGGAGAGAAAGGTTCTATTCAAAACTCGGAGATAGGGATAATCAAGGAAGATGGCAGTACTATCTGGACGGATGTGAGTGCAACTGCTATACCTTATTACAATGATCAAGTAGTCATTGTAATAAGAGACATCACAGAGCGTAAAATGGCAGAAGAATCTATGAGGAGGCTAGAAATTGCCCGTAAACAAGAAGTCCATCACCGAATTAAAAATAATCTTCAGGTAATTTCCTCCCTGCTTGATCTTCAGGCAGAAAAGTTCGGTAACAGAGAATTCATAATGAATTTAGAAGTTATGGAAGCTTTTAGGGAAAGCCAGAACAGAGTAGTATCCATGGCTCTTATCCATGAGAAACTATACAAAAGTGAAGAGCTCGACACACTTAACTTTTCGCTGTACATTGAGGAACTCGCTGAAAATCTCTTCCAGACATACAGGCTTAGAAATTCAAACATTAGCTTAAATCTGGATCTGGAAGAAAATATTTTCTTTGATATGGATTATGCGGTTCCATTAGGCATCATTATTAATGAGCTCGTTTCAAATTCCTTCAAGTACGCATTTCCCGACAAAAATGAAGGGAAAATTCGAATCGAACTCCATAGAGACGAAAACGAAGAATACGAAAAGGAAGGCTGTAAGAATACAAGTTTTACCCTGACTGTTTCAGACAATGGTGTAGGCATTTCTGAAAACCTTGATATTGAAGAGGTTGATAGCCTTGGGCTTCAGCTGGTAACTTCCCTTGTAGAACAATTAGATGGTGAATTTGAACTGGAAAGGAACAAGGGGACGAAATTCAATATAAGATTCACTGTAAAAGAAAAAAATAATCAAGTATTAACTCTACAAGAATGAGTTTAATAATGCTTATAACTCGTTCAGTCAGTATAATGTGGTAGATCCACTTATTATTGAAGTTAGCGCGTATACGAGACTAAGGCGGAACCAAGCATAGCTTATGTACTTTCACATAATTTACCATGCCCATACACCTAGAAGCCATGTATAAAGCCAGGGATATCGCTCGCAACCAAATGGACCAATATATCCCTGACGGCTCCACAGTGCAATTAAAACGAGTAAAATGAATATTTTAAGCTTGTAGCCTTTTCTTTTTTAAACCCTTCAACCATGTTTTTCTCGATGTGATAAATTTGTCACATCGACGTTAAGATTCAGGTCTTCGGGATAATTGTGGAAGGCTAGCGCAGTCGAGTAGTAAGAGGATACTTGCTAAACTAAATGTACTTTTTGTCTAAAGATATAGCTATATAGTATATATGCAAAAAGTATCTATCAGGTATTATCTGTTTTTAAATAAAAGGGTATCCAATACCCCCGAACAGCTACAACACATATGCCGCAGGCCTCTCTTCCCTGCAGCTAACAAGATCTATTTTGACATATCCACTTTTTATAATAATGGCATTTGCAATTATAGAAATCTCAACGCTATTTCTGGCAATTATAATAGCTGTTGTATTATAATGTAATTCTTAAAAATGGTACTCAACTTGCTATGAATGCTGTACTTGGAATTTTAGTCTTAGCTGCAGCAAAGTTTTTATTTGGGATTAAAATCGCAATAACATTATTAACTGTGTTGATTTGCGCAATTGGAGGTATTTTTGGAGCACTTTTAATTATCATATTGAACTATCTTGGAATAGCTTTTGTATAACTAATAAAAGACTTATGCAATATTTCCCGTATTAAGGTAGTCTGGTGTAAGATATCCATACGCTACGTACATAGTTTGTATTTGGTTTTCGGGATATTAGGAATAAATGGTGGATAAATATTACCAGGCTCACAAGCCATAGGCTACTTTTTTGGCTCTGTAGAAAACCTCTTTCGTAGAACTTGTCAAGAACTTTTAATTGAGTCTTTTCAACGTCGAATTTCTAAGCTTATCTGCTTACAGGTAAGTGAGTGTACATAAAAACAAAAAATTAGAGCGAAAAGCGAATGTGTTAGTATTCTGGAAAATATCAACTGATTATTGAGGGACAACCCCAATTACTTTCTAAACAGAAAATAACTTTGTTCAATAGTTAAAAATAAATTGCGAAAATCAATAGTTCTTCGGTTTTCAGTTAAACAGCAACCAAAAATAAACTGTTTAAACGTTAATCTTTATCAGAATTTATAGTATTAGGCAATTGATAGGTCAAGAGAAGATGGACAAACCAAATTCGAAACTTTAACTTTATTACGAGAGTAATTCCAATACTTATAAAACTTCAACTCTCTTAATACCAAGCATGAAGGGGATTATTTTTATCGATGAAGGCAGCCTTCCCACACCTGAAGGTATCACACGGGGGAGTGGGTAAAGGCAGCAGCTGAAAATCGAAATGAAGATGAAAAACTTTTTTCTGTAGTAAGGGAGGCTTTCCAGAGGAAAATCGATGTGGGAATACATGTGCCCACTTATCCTCAGTTTAGAGATATGATAGGGCAGTTTCTGGATATCATCAAGGATGAAAAGAACTGTTCTGAGCCTTATGTACTGAAAGAGGAAAATGCAAAGATTCTTGAGCTGGAAATAATTGACGAGATTGCAAAACAATACAAAGAAAAGACAGGAAAGACTCTTGAAGTCAGGGTTTGTGTCGCAGGCCCGACAGATCTCTATCTTCAGGCTTTCGGGGCAACTGATTATGTGGACGCTTATAATATCCTTGCACTGGATATTGAGAAATTCATTAAACAGGCGTTTAAAAGACTCAGTACCAAAACCTAGTGATGAATTTAAATTTCAAAACCACTAGGTTTTGTAATTAGTCATAATCCTTGTGACATAACTTAAAAATTGAAGTCTTTAGATGTCGAATATTGATTTTGATGATAACTGGACTCTTCTTGCTAACTCAGGTCTTCAATTAAAAAATACGAAAATCACTGGATTTTGGAACAGAGTCGTTTAAAACAGCAAAAAATTTTAAAATTAAAGTTATAGCTCTGGACGAAATCAGCCTGGGATTAAATGATAAGATTCAGTTTTCTGACTCTGATATCATATCGGCTCTTACGGTTGCCTCTACTTATGCTCGGCAACAGGGAGCAGATATGGAAATTCATCTGTATTCTCCTTTGAAGTATAGACTTATATGCGAGACCCCTATCAATGTCATTGGATTTGAATATGCGGGAACTCCTTCCTATCTTGATCTTCTGGACAGAAAAGTACTGGAGGATTCAAATACTTATGTAGGAGTTGGAATCTCAAGAACTGACATTTTCAGTCTTATAAGCATTATCAATGAAAGGTATAGAGTTAATGCCTGGAAGGAAAAAGAATATCTGCAAAAAATCGTAACTGAGCTGGAGACTCCAGACGTCATAAAAAAGAGACTTGAAATGGCTTTTTCCATTCTTGGGGATCGCATAAAGTATGCAAATCCAGACTGCGGGCTGGCGTTCTGGCCGGATCAGGACCTTGCTTTCAAGCTGCTTGAGAATACGGCAAAAGCCATTAATGAATTTAATGCAGAAAGGAAGATGTAAATAAATTAGACTAAGAAGAGATTATACGTGAATTATAACGATTTTACATAATAAGATTTAGCAAAAATAGGAATGAAAAACTTAAAAAATATGAGTGATCAGTCAATCAGAAAGAACTTAACATTACTGAACTAACAATTCAAACATTACTGAACTAACAATTCAAACATTACTGAACTAGCAATGGAAAAAACATAGCATGAATTCGTTTGAAAGCCATAGGAGAAAGAAAGATGTTATACAGAAAAGTGCCTAAGAATGAAGACGAACTTTCAGTATTGGGATTCGGGTGCATGCGTCTTCCTATCAAAGAAGATGGGATTATAGATGAAAAAAGAGCCACAAAACAGGTGCGTTATGCAATCGACCACGGAGTAAATTACATTGATACAGCCTGGCCGTATCATATGGGAGAAAGCGAGCCTTTCCTTGGCCGTGCCCTTGCGGACGGATATCGAGAAAAGGTTAAACTTGCTACAAAGCTTCCATCCTGGCTCATAAAAAGTCGAGAAGATATGGATAGTTTCCTCAATGCTCAGTTAGAGAGACTCAACACGGACCATATTGATTATTATCTGGTCCATGGTCTTGCAGGAGAAGTGTGGGATATACTTGAGCCTCTTGGTGTGACTGATTTCCTTGATAAGGCAAAAGCCGATGGACGTATTGTCAATGCAGGTTTTTCTTTCCATGGCTCAATTGAGGATTTCAAACGGATTGTAGATGCATATCCCTGGACTTTCTGCCAGATTCAGTATAATTTCATGGATGAGAAGCACCAGGCAGGAACAGAAGGGCTTAAATATGCGGCTTCAAAGAGCCTGGGTATTATTATCATGGAGCCTCTGCTCGGAGGTAATCTGGCCAATCGAGTGCCCTCTGAAGTTAAAGAAATCTGGAACGAAGCATCCGTAAAACGTACACCAGCAGAATGGGCACTTCGCTGGATTTGGAACCATCCGGAAGTCACAACCGTGCTTTCAGGCATGAATGAGGAAGCCCAAATAGAGGAGAACTTGAAAACAGCAGATGAAGCCTATCCT
This sequence comes from Methanosarcina spelaei, assembly GCF_002287235.1. Lineage (GTDB taxonomy): Archaea > Halobacteriota > Methanosarcinia > Methanosarcinales > Methanosarcinaceae > Methanosarcina > Methanosarcina spelaei. The sequence goes on along the minus strand of NZ_LMVP01000549.1, from coordinate 2,637 downwards.
AACTCATTGACTGAAGCCGAACTGCAGCTTGTTAACAGAGTTGAGCAAAAGTACCGTCAGCTCATAAAAATTGGCTGTACTGGCTGCCAGTATTGCATGCCCTGTCCTTCAGGAGTAAACATCCCTGAATGTTTTGATATTTATAACAACTTGCACATGTTTGGCAATGTGGATGGATCCAAATTCGCATATGCTATGCGGATGAGCGGAGCATTCACGGACAGTGAGCCTGGAGGATTTGCTTCTCTATGTACTGAGTGCGGTCAATGTATGGAGAAATGTCCCCAGAGTCTGAAAATCCCTGACCTGCTAAAAGCTGTGGCAGAAGAACTTGAAGGGACTGACTTTGAGCAAAGATTGGCCATGATAAGGCAGTCTTTAAGGAAAACTAAGCCACAAAACAATATACAGGACTAATCATACTAAATAGTCACAACACTTTTCAGATATCCCCAAGAAGCTGTCTTAAGAGGATCTCAAGTTATTTTTGAGGGGCCTAATACTCTGAATAATTTTTCATTTATTATAAATTAGTTTCTATTTAAGGTTTCGAAAATCGCCATTAAGAAAGTATTTATGAGATAGAATATTATGACGGATAAAGTACAGAAAAACAAAGTACAGAAAAACAAAAAGATAAGTTTGATTTTTCTAGCTATTTTAAGTATTTTTATCTCTGTCTATGTTGCAGGAAACTATTATGTAGGTTTACGTTTTTTTCAATCATTAACCAATCTCATCGAACCTCACTCTTTGCTTTACTGGACCTGCTATTCACTTCTTGCAACATCATTTTTTGCATCCAGGTTAGGAAAGAGATTTTATCCTGGATATGTTAATGATTTAATCTCTGTAGCGGGCGATTACTGGCTGGCTGCTATTTACTATTCTTTTTTGATGTGGATAGTTATGGATATTCTTCATCACTTAACTAATCTCATATTTCCAACGACACAGATTATTCAATACCCATCATTTTACTGGGGTTTTTTAGTTTTATCCCTGGTTTTTCTTCTTTTAATATATGGAACCTGGAATGCAAACAATCCACAAGTTGTGCATTATGATATTACCATTAAAAAAAGAGTACAAAATTTATCAGAAATTCATGCTGTTATGGTATCCGACATACACCTTGGGCTGGTAGTTGATAATGATCGTCTTGATGCAATGGTTAGTAGAATCAACGAGCTTGATCCAGACATTGTGATTCTTGCCGGGGATATCATAGATGAGGATGTAAGATTCTTTGCTAATAATAAAATGCCGGAAATACTGAAAAAACTAAGATCCAGGTACGGTGTGTATGCAGTTCTTGGAAACCATGAATATATTGGCGGCAATAGTGAGCTGGCCATTGAATATTTGCAGCAGGCTGGGATTAATGTGCTGGTTGATCAGTGCATGAAAATAAACAATCAATTTTATATAATTGGCCGAGATGATCGCACGGCTGGTCGTATGTTCGGAAAAGCACGTCTTGAGCTATCTAGCCTTATAGAAGAAATCGACAACAATCTCCCGATTATTCTGTTAGATCACCAACCTGTTAATCTAGAGGAGGGACAGCGAAATGGAGTTGATTTGCAATTGTCTGGGCATACTCATAACGGACAATTTTTCCCCAATAATTTGATTGCCAAGCATATATTTGAAAACAGTTGGGGCTATTTGAGAAAAGGAGAATATCAGATAGTTGTCTCCTCTGGATTCGGCACATGGGGTCCACCAATAAGGATTGGAAGTAACTCTGAAATCACAGATCTAACTATTTATTTCGAAAAATAGATATTTACTCTCTTAAAACAGATGTTTTACTTTCTTATGACTTATGCAGTTGAATGAAAACTAATATGATTGAACTCCTTAACTGACTAAAAGATGTCTTTTATCATGGCGTTTGTTGTACTTAATTTTGCATCTCAAACGCTTAGATCCTATTTTATGAGTAGCTCATTCAAAAACTAGCTTATACTCGGAGATTGATAAAAGTTTCAGAACTATTTACCTTGATGAAAAACTCATTGATTATTTTTAATTCCAGATTAGGAGATGCAATTTTGAGTTATAGGATAGGCTCTCTAAGAATGGAAAAGCTAATTTCAATAATTGAGTAAAAAAGTCGCTCGCAATTATAATATATGGTCTCTTTGTTTGAGCCGATAGTGGAGATAAGTATTCTAAGTGAACTAATCAAAATTCTGATCGAGAAATTAGTTTGTTTTCTTTTCAATTCGTTACTATTCAGGTAGCCTTTTTAGGGCTACACAATTTTTCCTCTTTTCGAGGAAAAATTGGATTTACAATGAGTTATTTCTATCTTTGATGAAACGTGAAGAGATTCTTGCTCTGTGTACTTCAAATCCTGAAGTTATTGCAACTTACATTGAGAGTCTTGAATCTCAAATAAAACAGCTTAGTGAAAAATTGCAAGTTTTAGAATCTCGCTTAAATCAAAATAGCAGAAACAGCAGTAAACCTCCTTCTACTGATTTTTTTGTCAAAGGAAAACCTAATCCCAAGAGTCTCCGTAAAAAGAGCGAAAAGAACCCTGGAGGTCAAGAAGGTCATCCAGGAACAACTCTTAAAATGGTTGATAATCCTGATTAGGTAATAGAGCATTCTTTGAACTGCTGC
>NZ_LMVP01000548.1 GCF_002287235.1 Methanosarcina spelaei | reverse complement strand
TGGAAGAGGTAGCGTAATGGCGCGATTCATAGTATAGCTTCTTGTCGCACCTGCGAAAAGTGGGCTCCAAATAAGTAAAAATTAAAAAAGGTTAGAGGGAGTAAGTTAGAGGAAATAAGCCTCACGAAGTTTTACGACAAGTAATTCAACCTGTTCCACTGCAGTTCCTATATACTTATCTGGATTTACGAGATTCTCGATATCTGTAGCAGTTAAATATCTTGCAATATCAGGAGTTTCCAGAAGTACAATTTTGAAGTGCTGTCCAGCATCGTGGGCTTTCATTGCTGCAGTCCTTACGAGTTCATGGGCTTCCTGCCTGCCTACTCCTCTTTTTGCAAGCTCAATCATTACAGCCTCTCCCATATTGAGGCCTCTTAGCAGTTCCAGATTCCTCCGAATGTTCTCAGGATAAAATCTCAGGTTTTCAATTACGTTTATCCCAAGCTTAAGAATATGATCCGTAAGCACGCAGGCTTCAGGGAAAACTATTCTCTCTGAGGAGGAGTTAGTCAAATCCCTTTCATCCCACAGGGTATTGTTAAGGAGTTCGGGTTCTACCATGGCCCTTACAATCCTTGCAAGCCCGCATATCTGCTCGGATTTTATAGGATTGCGTTTATGGGGCATAGTAGATGAGCCTACCTGCTTTTTTCCAAAACTTTCCTCAATCTCGGCAATTTCACTGCGCTGGAGAGTCCTGATTTCTATACCGATCTTATCCAGAGTCGTAACCGTGTTTGCCATCCACATTACGAATTCGGCGTGCCTATCCCTCTGAATGATCTGGCTGGAAACATCTACAGCACCGATTCCAAGGTACTGCATTGTAAGTTTCTGGATAAGAATCCCGGCTTTTCCAAAAGCAGCCTGGGTACCAACTGCGCCTGTCATCTGCCCTACAGTTGCTCTTGGAGTGAGTTGATGGAGACGGTCCAGGTGCCTTGAAATTTCTGAGGCCCATATGGCAAAACGCAGTCCATATGTTGTCGGAACTCCTATCTGCCCGTGAGTTCTCCCACAGCAGACCGTATGCTTGTGTGCTTCGGCCTTGTCAACAAGAACCCCGAGAAGAGTTTTAAGTTTATCTTCCAGAATGTCGATTGCATCCTTAATCTGGAGAGCTGTTGCCGTATCTAGAATGTCGTTTGAAGTGGCTCCGAAATGTACCCATTTTCCAGCGTTATCTCTGCACTGTTCAGAAATTGCAGTGACTACAGCCATCATATCATGATGGATCTCAGATTCAATTTCGTCAACTCTCTCAGATTTTACGGAAGAGATACTTTCAGATATAATCTCAGCCGAATCTGCGGGGATTAAACCCATATCCGCTTCTGCACGGGCAAGGGCTGCCTCGACCTGAAGGAGCTTGGCAAGTCTGTTTTCCTGGCTCCACACATATTTCATTTCTGCTGTACCATACCGGTAGTCTATAGGATGAATCAACACATAAATCACCATTTATAAGACAGGGAATTTAATAAACTCTAAAGAGTTAAATTAGCCATGGAATTATACTTGAACCTGAAGGTTTTAGCTTTAAATAACTATTTTAGTTTTAAATAATAATTTTAGTTTTAAATAATAATTTAGCTTAAAATAATGATTTTATCGGTAAATGATTATCATCGTTATATAATTTCAATGTTAACTTTGACACAGTCCAATGTCAACTAGTTAAGGCTCAACCTGGTTTAAGCACACAGGGCAGAGAATAAACAACGTAAGCAATAAATAAGCTTTGAGTTGACAGGATTTGAAAAGCGAGGATTATTCTAAGAATTAAAGAAGATAAGTTTGCAAACTCAATAAAAGACGGACTTTTTTAATGAAAAACGTTATATCTCTTAACATCCATTAAGCGGGCTATATACCTTATCAATATTGAAAAATAATAGCAGGTGACAAAAATGGCTCGTTTTCCAGAAGCAGAAGAAAGATTGTTAAACAAGAAAATTTGCATGCGATGTAATGCCAGAAACGCAATAAGAGCAACCCGCTGCAGAAAATGCGGTTACAGTGCTCTTCGGGTAAAATCCAAGGAATCCAAGGGAGCATGATCTTTTTTGCAGGTGGAAGCACACCTTCAGAAAATCATTGATCAGGAAGGAAAAGTTCATCTTACCCTTATCGATCCCGCTTCCCAAACGCCTGAACGAGCCGCTGAAATTGCCCTTGCAGCAGTTGAGGGAGGCACTGATGCCATCATGATAGGGGGCTCAACCGGAGCGTCGGGCACCCTGCTTGATGAGACCGTCATAAAAATAAAAGAAAAGGTAAATGTCCCAACCATCCTTTTTCCTGGAAGTTCAGCCGGGCTTAGCAGATATGCAGATGCCGTATTTTTCATGAGCCTTCTGAACTCAAGGGATATAGGATATGTGATCACAAACCAGGTGCTGGGGGCCCCGCTTGTATATAGAAGCCAGATAGAACCTATCTCCATGGCATACCTTATAGTCGAACCTGGAGGGACTGTAGGCTGGGTAGGGGACGCTAAACTGATTCCCAGAACTAAACCTGAAATTGCTGCAGTGTATGCCCTTGCAGGCAAATACCTGGGTATGCATTATACTTACCTTGAAGCCGGGTCAGGAGCTGACAAACCCATCAACCCTGAGATGATAGGAGCTGTCAAGCAAGTTCTAGGGGAAAACAAACTCATTGTTGGCGGTGGGATTAGAGATGCTGAGGCTGCAAAGCTCTGTGCATCGGCAGGTGCGGATATGATAGTTACCGGCACCGTTCTTGAAGAAGTAATGGACGTTACTGCAAAAGTAGCTGAGATTGTATCAGCTATAAAAAGATGAACCCTAAGCAAAGATTTGGGACGTGCTACCTGCTTTTAAGTATGAAAGAACTTACTTAAGACTTATTTAATTCTTACTTAATTCTTATTTAATTCTTATTTAATTCTTATTTAATTCTTATTCATTTGTATTCGGTTAAGGATTTTGAGCTGCTGATCTCGATTTCGACGGAAAAACTCAAACCCAAATGTTTAGTGTTTAAATTGAAATCGATATCAGATTCCAGTTTTGCATTTGATGAATAATTTAATAAATTTTATGAAAATCAATGCAATTGATAACGATTTTTCCTTAACCGATGACCAATGAATTCTTATTTAATTCTTACTTAATTCTTACTTAACTCTACGATTCCTCTAAATTATTAATTTTTTCAGAATACTTTTTTCGGAGTGCAGACGTTCTATAACATTTAAACGAAATGAAATTTGCGTATTTGCTTAATCAGGCTTTTTTAGATCAAAATCAATGAAATTAAGTAATGAGTAATTTTTTCATACTCCGAAACTCTTCTTTTGGCTCTATATTGATTTATAACACCCCTTATGAATTTTTGAGTATGTAATTTAATTTTTGATACAGTCTAGGTTATATTACAGCAGCCGATTGTAATAAATAGTTATAAGGTAATATCTGACTCCTATTTTAGTATAAATTATACTGGCGCAAAGCATCCGAATACTGCAGCGAAAAAATAATAAATTGTCACTCATAATTGGCAGAATTGCAGAATAGATTTCGGGTCAGGCATTAACTTACGATTAACACTAAAAGGTATGATTATGCTCAGAGTTTCCAACCTGGTTAAAGATTATGAAGTACGTTCCGAAAATATAAGAGTGCTGGACCATATCGACTTTACGGTGGAGGATGGAGAAATTCTCGGAATAACAGGTCGAAGTGGAAGTGGAAAATCGACGTTGTTGCGCATCATTAGGGGAATTGAGCCCTTTCAGGAGGGAACGGTGGAGGTAGATGGAGAAATTATAACGCCTGCTTCAGGGATTGAAGGAGAAAAATTTCTGAAGAGCGTTAGCGCAATACACCTACAGCGAAACTTCGGGCTCTGGAATGGACCAACGATTGAAAACATTATAAGAAAGCTGAACTACCTTCGAGTAGGGCATGAAGCTCTTCCGCAGAATGAACATCTTCCGCATAGTGTAGATAACGACTACGATGAGCTATTTAAAGAAGCAATGGAGTATCTAAAACTCGTGGGCCTGGAGGATAAGGCGCTTCATTCTACTAATCTTCTGAGCGGGGGAGAAAAACAGAGAGTTGTAATGGCAAGGCAGCTTGCTGCAAAGCCAAGGGTTCTTCTCCTCGATGAACCTGTTACAATGACCGGGCCGGATACAAAACAGGAAGTTCTTGATGTAATAAAGAGCCTGAAAAAGAAGTTGAATATCCCAATTATAGTAGTTTCTCACCTTCCTGAGATTCACGCTTATCTTGTAGATAGGTTGATCTTTCTTGAAAATGGGAAAATTGCAGCTGCTGGAGAACCTTCCCTGGTACTTAAAAATTTCCTCAAGGATATGAAGCCAAAGGAAGAGCTTGCGGAACCTGAAAAAAATGAGGTCTGCATAAAAATTAAGGACATCTCAAAACGCTATTCTATCATCAGGATGGGAGAAGTCCTGAATATCAAAGATTTTTCCCTCGATATTTATAAAGGAGAAATTCTGGCTTTTATCGGACCCTCTGGAGCTGGAAAAACAACCCTTATGAAACTCATAGAAGGACTTGTGAGACCAAAGAGCGGAACCGTTGAGTATCTCTGCAACGGAGACTGGGTAGATGTCACCGAATATAGCAAAAAACGCATGGAACTCCGGAGAATTATGAGTATTATGAATCAGGAATTCTCTATGTCTGTGAACTCCACGGTAAGGGAACAGATTCGATTTAGGCTAAGCATGAAAAAGCAAGGTGCAATTGAATACGCAAGGAATAAAGCTAGAGAAATGGGGATGTCGGATGAGACCCTTGATACTATATACCGCCTTCCTGACATGCCAGAAGAAGATAAAGAAATCGCACTGCGGGAATTAAGCCTTAAAGACACAATATATTCCGAACTCTTTCCGAGGATTCCAGTAACTGATGTCGATGCCTATGCAAGACCAGTATTTGAAGCCCTTGACCTGCCAATGGAAATTCTTGACAAAACTCCTTACCAGATCAGTGGAGGTGAGCATGTCAGGGCTTTCATTGCTTTGAGCCTTGCAACTTCTCCCGAGTATCTTATGCTTGATGAGCCTTTCGGAGACCTTGACCCTGTAACTCTCAGGGATGTTACAAACTCTTTAAAAAGAATCAACGAACGCTTTGGCACGACTATTGTGCTTGTGAGTCACCATATGGATTTTGTTCGAGAGGTTGCTCACAGGACTATATTGATTGATAAAGGGATCCTTGCAATGAATGGAAAGCCAGCAGAAGTTTGTGAGGAACTGATCAACAGGAGCAATGCCCCTTACATGGAACACAGTCTGGATGACCTTGTGGAAGGAGGTTTAGGGACTAATTAAGAAACCGTATAATGTTTTTGTAGCAACCGTTGGGCCGCAACCGTTGCGCCGTTTGATCACGCCGATAGGGTTTGGGGATAAGGTTCTCAAATTTAAAAGGCGCTAGGGTTTTCGCTCAAGCCTTTTTTTAAAAGGCTTGTGATCACGCCTTCGTGAAGTTTTCGATCTGGCAGTGGTTTTCGCTCAAGCCTTTTTTTAAAAGGCTTGTGGTCACGCCTTCATGATGTTTTAGATTTTGTAGTGATTTTTGTTCAAGCTTTTTGAAAAAGGGTTGTTTTTATATATGTTTTGACTATCCATACGTTTGCAGTTTCTTTATGTTTTGCATCTTTGTTCAGTCAACCTTGTTCTCCTCACACAGCCGATCCCATTCTTCATTCCCAAATTTTATGTATAGACTTGCAGGCACAATTGATTTTTCGAGTTCTCGAGTGGTTTTTTCTGAGAGTGTCTGATTCTCTACAAGTTCTCTTCCTGCGCATCTGAGGGTTTTTTTATACTTTCCCAAGAGCGGTTTTAGCATGATATTATTTTTACCTCTGAAGATTTCTCCTTCTCCTCTGTAAATCTCAGCAACGAGTTCAGTGTGAAAAGTTCTTGCAAGCCGTTTGAAAAAAAGACTTTCAACCTCAAAGTTTGTCTGACCGGGCAGCCCGGCATTTGATATCACGGCGATTTTTGGAAGCTTTTCATAGCGTTTTGCGTGCCTGTACTCTCCCATTTCGTCTTCTTCAAAATGAGGCAAAAGTACAGGAGCAAGTCTATCTGTAAAATTTTTCATAACAGCCGGAATATTATCGAAATATACGGGACATGCGAATACCGCAATATCTGAAGCCACAAATTTGGGAAGCAGATCATCCATATCGTCCCTGATTGTGCAGCTTCCAGGAGTCTTAAGCCAGCACTCGAATTTTCCCTTGCAATATCCAATTTTTTTCTCAATCAAGAAAATATTTTCGGTTTCTGCTCCGGCTTCTTCTGCTCCTTTCAGGAATTCATCTACCATAATTAGAGTGTTTCCTTCTCTGCCCTTATGGCTTCCGCTGAATACTGTTATTTTCATGTGTAATCCCCCATTCCCATTGAATAATGAACCTGTGAGTTGAAGAGAATATCCCCAACAGCTTTTCTAATAAATGGCTAATTATACAGTTATGCGTTTTTACTTATTTGCTTCCAGTCACATCTACAACGAGATTTATTTTTCTTTTGCTTAGTATTTTCGGCTTTTTTTTCGTTACCGTCTTCAGCAAAATTTTTTCCGATGGACCAGGCCTTGCCCAGATGCTCACCTATTACCCAGTAATTATTATCATACATGGAAAAAACTATAGGCTTGATCTTCTCGATATCAGGAAGTTCATTGCAGAGATACTTTTCCTCTGCATAACTTTCAACAATCTCCCCTATGAAAACCTCACTTTGACCTCCTAGATCCAGGATGTCTACAAGCCTGCATTCAAGATTCACAGGACATTCCCGAATCATTGGGGCTCTTTCAAGTTTTCCATAAAAGGTTTCGAAAATTTCTGATTTATCTATCCTTTTTCCGGAAACTATGCCGCAGTAATCCGTAACCTCTACCATATCCCTGGAGGGAATGTTTACACTAAAACACTGGTTTTCCCTTATTCCTTCATTTGTATAATGCATTTTCCCAAGAGTCACCGCAATCATTGGAGGACTTGCCTGTATGACTCCACAAAAAGCTACTGTAAGGTAATTCGGCTTTCCGTTTACACGAGCCCCGACGAGGGTAGTGGGCATAGGGTAAAGAAAATTTCTGGCTCCAATGGCCTTTTTCTCTCCTGTTTCCATATTTAGTCCTCCTTAAAGCTACGCAGATCTATCTTAGTACCGGCTTAAATAATAATATCGAATTCTGCCGGAAAAATTATATTGACAATACTATTTTCAGTTATTCTCAAGATATATAATTAGTATTCCGACTTTTTACAATATATAAATTAGGACATAATTATTTAGAGAAAAAATTCTCTATATAAGTTTAAATGCGAGAATTATGGTAGAGAAGTCTTCATCCTTAATGCCGCAACTTTATATGAAATTTCACGTAAACCAAATTTCAATCTTCAAATACAGTACGAAATATATAGAATATGTTTGCTAACAGTTTAAGTTAAAATGTATTTCGTAAGGTTCAGTTTTTAGATTCTATATGGTTTCGTTTTATATGATTTTATTTTGTAAAGTTTCGTTTTATATGGTTTCGTTTTATATGATTCCTTTTTGTAAGGTTTCCAAAACTTCAGTAAATATTAATTCTCAAATACATGACAAATTACTTTTAAACAAATAGTATAAACGCGGATATTTCTTATATATGCTAGCAATATACATATAAAAAATGAAGAGTATGTATAAGTGTTATAAACTTAGAAAGATGGTTGTATTGCTTTGAGCTCTTCAAATGATTTAAAGCACTTAAATTGCCTGACATTGCTGAACATTAAAAGCCTGACATTGCTAAACATTAAAATTTGCCTCTTTATACTCTATCTCATACCCTGCTCAAGCTCAGTTACATAACACATTGAAACGCAATCTGATATGGAGGGGAAATACTTTGAGGAAAAATATTGTTGAAGACTCCGGCTCTTCTTTAAAAGCTCCGCAGAGTCGCCAGATCTCTGCCGTATATGAGGACGCCGAAGGATTGATAGAACTATTTGTTACCTATTTTAAGGAAGGACTTGAAGGGGGAGAATATTGCTTATGGTTTTCCCCGGATAAACTGGCCACTGAAAGGGCAAAAAATGAATTTGTAAAAGCAGGAGTGGATGTCGAGCATTATCTCACTTCATCTCAGTTAGAATTCCTTCCTGTTAATCCGCTTCCGGAAGATCCTACTCTTCTTGCGTCAGTAGTAAAAGAACTAGCAGAAGATGGATATAGAAAAACCCTTTCTGGAGGGTTTTCAGGGTTTAGAACAAATTTTGAGATTAAAAATACTGGTAATTCTCTTCAGCTTTGTCTTGAGACGTGTGGAAAGGTCATTGAAACAATGGCTTTGGAAAAAAATAAAAACATAACACTTCTCTATACCATTCCTCTTGAAGAGCTTTCAGGTAGAGTCCTGCTCGAGTTAATGGAGGAAAGCAACGTTTTTGCCAAAAGAAAAGGAAAATTGGAGAGTTTGAGAAGTCCGGAAGAAAAAATAGAACTGACTACTAATTTTCTCAAAGCGGAAAAAGATATAGAAGCCTCAAACTGGACTAAAAATGGGCTGATAGTTAACATGAACCATGAGCTTCGGACTCCCCTTAACTCGGTAATAGGTTTCTCCGATCTGCTGCTGGAAGGAGCTTTCGGGTCTCTGAACACGAGACAGTCAAAGTATGTAAGTAATATTCTTATAAGTGGGAAAAACCTTCTGGAAATTATTAATGATCTACTTGATATATCAAGGCTCGAAGCCGGGGAAAAAAGCCTTAACTATGAAGACGTAGATGTTGCCAGCCTTCTAGGAGAGGTAAAAATGAGTCTTCTCTCATTTGCCTCAAGTAAGAAGGTCAGTGTAGAAATAAGGGTCGATGTTTCTGAGAATATCCGGGCTGACAGGACAAAGCTGAGACAGATACTGTACAGTCTAATAAGTAATGCTATAAAACTCACTCCTGAAAATAAAAAGGTTACTGTAAGTGCCCTCAAAAAAAAAGGGATGCTCGAGATTAAAGTTTCGGATAGTGGGATAGGTTTGTCAAAAGAAGATCATGAAAGGATGCTTATGCCTTTTATTCAGGCAGATCTTTCCACAACCAGAGGATACGGTGGAACTGGACTTGGACTTTATATTGCTAAAAACTTCGTAAATCTTCACGGAGGAAAAATCTGGGTGGAATCAAAGGGAGAAAAAGGCAGTACGTTTATCTTTACTCTTCCGATAAATAGCAAAGAAATAATTTGAAAGGATATTGGTTAAAGCCAAAACCAATAATCGTTTTTACGCTTTCTCAGAGTAGAACTGAAAAAGCCGAATGCAGCCTGAAACTGCTCCGCATGTTTCAGGAGATCTGCTGATGGCACTATCTTCAAAAATTTTCCCAAAACATTTAAAACTCAATTTTCCAGAAGTTTTTGTTCTCATGGATTTTCATTTTCTGCTCTGTTTCTTCTTTCTGTAAACTAACATACCAGCAATAGCGATGACAATAAGTAGTAAACCTGGGACAATCATGCTTGAACTTTCTCCCTGAGTTTCCTCAATGGACTGAATATATATATTGCTTACTATGTTCTCGTGCTTGTTTATTCCGTTGCTGTAACTTGCCGAAAGTGTTAGATTTATAGGCTCGGAGAAATTTCTTCCGTCATCTGATAAATTATCTGTTACTGTATTAAATTCAATCGTAAAAAGCTCGTCCGGGTTCATTGGTCCTATGAAATACTCAACAGGATAAAATGTGACGCCTTTAGCTTCAGGTTTTATACTTACCGAGCTAAGCTCGTTCGGATGTGTATTGGCTACATCGAATTCAATTGTAGATTCACTATTTGTCAGTTTAAATTCTTTTGAAGGAATTACTCTTATGTTTGAAGAATCGACCTTTAGAGGAATATTCTTTCTGCTATTGTAATCGAAGGAATTCCCCTCTATTGCAAGTTCAAGGTTATGAGTTCCTTCTGGAGCGTCTTCTGCAACTTTAACATTGAAAGTCAACTTGATGCTATCTCCGGGTCCCAGAAGACCCATATCTCCGTAAGGAGCATCAAGAACGACTATCCCTTCAGATAAAGGTCTTAAAACTGCAGCCTGAATTCTGGCATTGGTATCAAAGTCACTCCCACCAATAGTGACAGTAGGACTACTTGCAGTGTTCGTAAGAGTCACAGTGATAGTACCCCTATCTCCGGGCATGAAAACTTCGGGGTCCGAAGTAACTTCCTTAAGTTCAACTGTACCCTTGCTGTCAAATGTTTCAGTGCCTATTCTTATGTCAAAGCTTTTCTCACTCCAGGGACTATCTTTGCCTGTTTTTGTTCTGATGTCAATGGAACGTACTCCTTTCTGCGCATTTTTGTCTACAAAAAGGTAAAATTCCTTTGTAGCAGTTCTGCCAGGATTGAGGGCTCCTACATTTTTCACGGCATTTGCTTCGGAATCAAGAGAGAAAGGATATTGAGGCACAACTTCGATGTCAACATTGTCGGCTTTATCTCCCCCAATGTTTTCTACCTGGACAGTCAGATTCAGATATTCTCCTATTTTCGCAGGATAGGGATTTGTTTCAACTATTGTGACTTTCAGATTTGCCCCTCCAACAGCTGCAGAGGCAGGAACTGAAAAGAGCAAGGAAATCAAAAGCAAAGATAATACTAGAGGAACAAATGAATTTTTGATAATTGTCATTCTAATTCCACACCCAGATTAGCTTGAGTTTTAAAGTAAACACCAGGGATTATTCCGCATTCTGAATAATTCCATCTTTTACGAGCACTATCCTGTCTGCGTATCCTGCAATTTCCGGATCGTGAGTAATCATTATAATGGTTCTTCCGTCTCCGTTAAGTTTTCTAAACATATTTAGAATTTCACAGCCTGTCTTCGAGTCAAGATTTCCAGTGGGCTCATCTGCAAGGAGGATCGCAGGGTCATTGATAAGAGCTCTGGCAATAGCAACTCTCTGGGATTGACCACCTGAAAGCTCACCCGGCTTATGATACATTCGATCCTCGAGACCTACAAGTTTAAGTAACTCCTTTGCTCTTTCATGAGTATTGACTCCACTCCTTGTGTTAGCATAGGTTGGAAGCTCAACATTTTCAAGAGCTGTGAGTCTGGGGATCAGGTTGAATGTCTGAAAAACAAAACCGATTTCTAACCCTCTGAGCCTGGCAACTTCCTTATCAGATAGTTTATTGATATCCAGACCTTTGATTATGATTGTTCCTTCCGTAGGCCTATCAAGAAAACCTACAAGATTCATAAGTGTGCTCTTCCCTGAACCAGAGGGTCCCATTATGGCAAGGAACTCTCCCTCTCTCACTTCAAGGTTTACATCATGAAGAATTGGAACCTCCATATCTCCAAGAGTATAGCTCTTTTTGACATCAATAACTTCAATAACGGGAGTTGTTGTTCTATGTTCGTCACTCTGCAGACATTTCGAACGGCCCAGTTTACATTTAAATGATTCTTCGTTTGAATTAACGAGACCTTCTCTAGAGGGCAGTTCTACTTCAAGTGTAGGATTATCTATTTCTGTCTCCAAGATTAAATCTTCGGGAGCAGAAACGTCTTTAATCGAAGCCTTCATTTTCATATCTACTCCTTTGTCTTTAAATTAAGAAATACGTTTATTAAAATTGTTAATTCTATATAATATAGTCTAATATGATTTATATGCTTTAAACATTAACCTTAAAGTGATTTCTCGGTGAGCTAAATTCGTTAAGTGGGTTCATGGAAATACTCTTTAAGAAGTTATTTTGAAGTTATTTTTAGCCAATTAATACCTGGTTGAGCTGATTAAGAAGAATGGATTGAAATAGAAAAGGGCTATTCTCCAAATAGAGTAAGCCCTATTCACCGGACAGATTTTCATTCATATCTTAAAGCATCCACAGGATTCATGCGTGCAGCTTTTCTTGCAGGATATAAACCAGCAGTTATTCCAACAAGAACCGAAACTGCAATCCCTATTTCGATCAATGTTAAGGGAAATACAGGAGGAAGTTTAAGAGTAATTTCAAGAGCATAAGCTCCCAGGCTACCGATTATAGTGCCTACAATTCCTCCAAAGGAACTGACCATTATAGATTCTAGCAAGAAAAGAGATAAAATATTGGAATTGCTGTAGCCTACAGATTTCATTATCCCTATTTCTCTAGTTCTTTCGGTTACGGTCACAAGCATAATATTCATAATTCCTATGGAGCCCACAAAGAGAGATATTAAGGCAAGAACAAGCAGGAAAGAACTCAAAGCATCCCCTATTTTTCCAGTCTGCTCAAGAACTTCCTCCTGATTAAAGACGTAATAGGGTTTCAAATCCTCTTCATCAATATCTCTTTCCGGCACTCCGAAGTTCCTGGCTAATCTGCTATCGACTTC
Source organism: Methanosarcina spelaei (assembly GCF_002287235.1). Taxonomy (GTDB): domain Archaea; phylum Halobacteriota; class Methanosarcinia; order Methanosarcinales; family Methanosarcinaceae; genus Methanosarcina; species Methanosarcina spelaei. The sequence continues at coordinate 6,085 of NZ_LMVP01000548.1, read as the reverse complement.
ATCTGAAATGTCACGAACTTTTGCAGGACTTTCTGCCGTTGCAAGGAAAGCTCCATAGTCTTTTTCCCCGATCATCTCATTCATAGTAGAAACGGGAATGAAGACTGTCAAATCATAGTCACTGTCCTCACTCACAACAGTTGGCTTGGAATTTTTCAATATTCCTTTTACCTTAAAACTCTTCTTTACAACCGTACCGTTCTCCTGTCGAAAAGCGATCTCTACAGTGCTCCTGTGGGAAATATTCTTACTGAACTTGTCATTTGCAATATCGTATCCAAGAATAGCCGCAGCGCTATCTTTATCTGTCAGGAAAGTACCCTCTTCCATTTGCAGTCCCTGGATTTCTTGAAAATCTTTGTTAACTCCTGCAATATTCACATTTTTAGTTTCAGAAAGATACGTGAGATCCCCACTCATCGATTTTCTTGGAGATACGCCGGAAATTCCCGGTGTATTCTTCATTATATTGTACTCGTTATCAAAGAAGAGATTTGGCTGCTCACTAGCTGCGATAATAAAGTTAGAGCCTACAGAAGATATCTCATCAGTAAAAAACTGGTTAAAACTGGCACCAAGAGATGCGTTAACAACTACTGCAGCTATGCCAATTACTATCCCCAATGTTGTAAGTCCAGACCTTAGCTTAGCACTTCCTATACTCCCAGATGCTATACGAGCTGCCTGTGCAAATTTTATCATATTTTCCCCCACAAATATGATGTCAGCTACCCCTTCTTTAATTATTGTTTCCTTCTTCGGTAGAAAATGAAAGCGGCAGGAATAGAGATTATAATAAGTCCACCGGTCAATATGGTTTTTGAATTAGACTCTGCAATTTCTGAAGTGTTTGCAAATCTCAGGTCTCCTACAGTATTTACATGTCGATTGATTCCATTATTGTAGTTTGCAGTGAGACTCATGTTTATCTCTCCTTCCTTACTGGCACTCCATGAATCGTTTGCTACAGCATTAAATTCAATCGTAAAAAGCTCGTCCGGGTTCATTGGTCCTATGAAATATTCTACAGGGTAAAACGTGATACCTTCAGCTTCAGGTTTTATACTTACCGAACTGAACTCATTCGGATGAGTGTTAGCTACGTCGAACTCGATTGTAGATTCACCATTTGTCAGTTTAAGTTCTTTTGAAGGAATTACTCTTATGTTTGAAGAATCGACCTTTAGAGGAATGTTCTTTCTGCTGTTATAATCGAAGGAATTCCCTTCTATTGCAAGTTCAAAGTTATGAGTTCCTTCTGGAGCGTCTTCTGCAACTTTAACATTGAAAGTCAACTTGATGCTATCTCCGGGTCCCAAAAGGCCCATATCTCCGTAAGGGGCATCAAGAACAATTATCCCTTCAGATAAAGGTCTTAAAACTGCAGCCTGAATTCTGGCATTGGTATCAAAGTCACTCCCACCAATAGTGACAGTAGGATTACTTGCGGTGTTCTTAAGAGTTACAGTGACAGTACCCCTGTCTCCGGGCATGAAAAACTCGGGGTCCGAAACAAATTCTTTAAGTTCAACTGTACCCTTGCTGTTAAATGTTTCAGTGCCTATTCTTATGTCAAAGCTTTTCTCACTCCAGGGGCTATTTTTACCTGTTTTTGTTCTGATGTCAATGGAACGTACTCCTTTCTGCGCATTTTTGTCTACAAAAAGGTAAAATTCCTTTGTAGCAGTTCTGCCAGGATTAAGAACTCCTATATTTTTTATGGCATTTGCCTCGGAATCAAGAGAGAAAGGATATTGAGGCACAATTTCGATATCAACATTGTCAGCTTTATTTCCTCCGATATTTTCTACCTGAACGGTCAAAGTTAAATATTCTCCTATTTTCGCAGGATAGGGATTTGTTTCGACTATTGTGACTTTCAGGTTTTCCCCCCCAACAGCTGCAGAGGCAGGAGCTGCAAAGAGCAAGGAAATCAAAAGCAAGGAAAAAATAGTTGCTACAGTAATCTTCTTAATCATTTCCATATACTTGCACCTTCAGTTGCATTTAGTTATTCCATCTTTTATCAGGACAACACGGTTAATATATTTTGTAACTTCAGGGTAGTGTGTAATGACTACTAATGTTCTCTCTTCGTTATTCAAATCCATACACATACGAAGGATTTCGGCTCCTGTTCTGGCGTTAAGGTTTCCAGTCGGCTCATCCACAAGAAGGATTACAGGATCATTAATAAGTACACATGCAATTGAAATCCTCTTGGACTTACCTCTTGAAAGTTCTCCTAGTCTATGATGAATACGGTTATGAGGTCCCGCTACCTCAAGAGGTTCTCTTGCATGACCCTCTTGATCAATATTGATTTTCAAATTTGCAAAGGTTGGGAGCAAAACATTCTCAAGGTCAGTCAGGTGTGGAGCAAGATTAAAAATCTGCGAACCAAAACTAATTTCAAGCTTAGTAAGGTGGGCAAGCTCTTGATCTGACAATCTATTGAGGTCACGATCCTTTACAAGAACTTGCTCTTCAGTAGGCCTGTCAAGGCAATCTATAAGGTTCACAAGAACACTTTTCCCTGAGCCTGATGGGCCCATTATATCCACAAGTTCTACTTTCTCAATTTTGATATCGACGTCTGAGAGCACGGGAATTTCCAGACTTTCGTTGGAAATCTCGACAATAGGGAATCCACCTTCAGGTAAACTATTTTTGATAATATTTACATCCCCCTTTCCCAAAGTTACTGAAATGTGATGAAAAATTACATTGAATAATCTCAACGTTTTTACTTATTATGTAAGGAAGTCCATTTTAACTTATGCTTTCTTAATTTTCCCCCAAAGAGTCAATTTGTAGGCATTAAATTACCGACTTCTAGCTCTGAAAGCAGGGATTCAAAACTAAATTTTCAAAATTGATAGTCTACATACTGTGCTGGATTTCTTGGATAATTTATTACGTACAAAACGCTTTTCTTTATCAAAAATTACTGTAAACGGAATCAAATAAAATAGAGGCCGTGAGAATAGAAATCTGTAGTTATTTCATGACAGAAGAGGCTTTTCACAAGAAATTTATAATCTCATCCAGGGATTTTTTCTAATAAATTTATACTGCTTTTATATCACATATTTTTCTTAAAAGATGATAGTAGAACTAAGACGACCATACCATACATTTTAAAGTATTTCATCTTTAAACCTGGGTCAACAATATAATATTTAGATCTAAGTTTAAATAGAACTAAAACTTTTGAACATATTGTGTGTTTAAAAAACATATATATGTATATTAAATCCTTACTCTAAACATTTAAGGAGTATTATTCATAAGGAGATGATTTTCTATTGAGCTTATATAATTTAGTATATATAGCTATATACAGTCACTGTTAGCTAAAATTTCTAACGGTATATCCTGAAATAAGAGGAAATTTACCACATGAATCTTATTAAGTGGCTGACAGTAGCCGTACGATTTGGAGGCTTGGTAAACGAAAATTATGTCAAAACTGAACAGAGGTTGCAAATAAAATTGTTATCTACAGTATGCAGGTATCGATTTAGAAAATACAAAATATAGAGGGAATAAGCATGGCATTACCAGAAATTATCTTTGGATTCGACCTTGGCCAATTATTTCAATTTGCAAACGAAATTTGCTTCTTTTTCCAGTTCTCTTAAATGAATTTCTAAAACAGAAGTGGAAAAGGTCTCTGCAGAGAATGACAAATGTATTGTGTGTTCAGATTGCAGAAGATGGGTATAACAGATGATAACAGATGATATATATAAAAATAAGGGAGTGATATTATGATATATGCTATTTTCTATTCAAACGTCAGCTATGCATATGTGGCTGAAGTATTCAAATTCTTTTACCAAGACTGATGTTAATCAGGCTGTAAATTAAACAGTTTCTGCAATCGGAGAATGACCATATGGTCTATTATTTCTTGATTGCAGAAAGCCGGAGGTATAACGGTAGGCGAACAAACTCAGTAGATATTGGAGAGACAGATATATGATATACAGTATTTACTATTCACAGATCACAAAAGCCTATGCAGCTGAAGTCTTCAAATTTTTCTACAGCGATTAAGCAAAAGCGTTGATTAAGAAATAAAAATAACATAAAGTTGCCTGTTTTTCAGGCAACTTCGTCTTCGCAAAAGAAACATAATACTACCACTTTATTACTTCTTTTTTATTTTCTTAATATTCAAGTTTTTGAAAGCTTCTACAGTTTCAAATATAAGTTTTGAAAATATGAGATAAGAAACGGTACAAAACTTTAAGTTGTTTTTAAAAAGTTCAAAATCAGGAGAGATTAATATTTTTTGAACACTATTGCTTCTCTCAGACGGCATTTATCTCTGAGAAATTTAAACGGAAACCAAAAAAACGATGTGCTTGGTAATTCTGTGTAAATGTTGCAGCAAAAGATTCTGTGTCCAAAAACTAAGAGACTATTATTTGTAAGGAGTTTTCGTTCTTTACATTATATATAAATTTAGTGTCTACTCTGGTATTGATGCTCCTTAGTAGTTTATTGTTGGAAAAAATAGTTTTTAATAATAATATATGAAAAATAATATATAAAGATAAATATAAATAATCTAAATTTCCAACATATAACTCTTCAAATTCGCGAATCTTTTAGCTGGAAATCTTCAAGATTGTTTATACTTACCTATAGTTCCAAAAGTAAATTCCTGGGAGTATAGTTTGGGAGTATGATATAAAATGGACGTCTAAGGGGGTTTGGCGAAGACGCATACTATCCGAAGTGATCCGTAAACCGGGTTAAACTGGAGGAAGCGGGTTAAACTGGAAGAAGCAGGTTAAACTGGAAGAAGCAGGTTAAACTGGAAGATAAGTTAATTTTAACTGAAGGAAAACGAATTAAAAAAGACAGCTTTGAAAGTATATACGTGGAGGTACTTACAATGTCAATGCTTTATTTAAGTTATACAAAAATCACCTTATTTCTAGAGATAGTAAGGTTTAAGCTGATGTACATCGATGGTTCTGGCTTTGGCGGTTTCGGAAGATTTTCCAGATGAAATAGATCCCAGGTGTTTACTAGTCAGTTACCGTTCTCTATGATATCCCAATACAGGTTTAGATTACATGCTCATGCATGAATGTGACCTGTATCATTTTTTCTTAGCAAAAGTGACTGGATTCAGGTTTTTTCCAACTACTAAGGTTTTTTCCAACTACTAAAGTGATTAATCAAATAGCTATAAGAATTCAGCCGAATAAATTTTTACATCAGCTCTATTCTTGTATTTGAGAATCCAATGAGGAAATAATTTAGGCAGAGGAACTGAAATTTAGGAAATATTTTAAAAATTAATTAAAGAGCTCTAATTATTAAAAATATTAAGATTTTCAATAAAAATAAATTCAATATTTTAAAACCTTTTGCTTCCCTTGCTGTTTTATCAGCATGATGTGACTTTGAATTGTCCAGAACAAGAATTATTTTCGTATCCTCTTCAAATTCAATGGTTTTTCAACCGACTCAGTACCAAAACCTAGTGATGAATTTAAAGTTCAAAATCACTAGATTTTGTAATTAGTCATAATCCTTGTGACATAACATAAAAATTGAAGTCTTTAGATGTCGAATATTGATTTTGATGATAACTGGACTCTTCTTGCTAACTCAGGTCTTCAATTAAAAAATACGAAAATCACTGGATTTTGGAACAGAGTCTTTCAACCGCATAAAAAATATAATAGTTTTTCCATTTTCCCTTATCATATTTTGGAGTAGAAAAATGGAACTTGAAGCTTTAAAACAATTGCTTTCTTCACTGGACATCAATCCTGATGAAATTAAAGATGAAAGATATGCCAAAGCTTTTCGTATTTTGTTTTCTATAATTGAACAACAGAACGAAGAGATTGAGTTTCTCAAGGCAGAGAACCAGAAGCTTCGAGATGAAATCAACTTACTAAAAGGTGAAAAAGCCAAACCTAAGATTCGTGGCTCTAAAAAGAATGAAGACATTTCTTCTGAAAAAGAGAGAAGAAATAGAAAGCTCCCATAGGATAAAGAGCCTAAATCTAAACTGGATAAAATAGAGGTTCATCGAACTGAAACATGTAAAGTT
>NZ_LMVP01000547.1 GCF_002287235.1 Methanosarcina spelaei | reverse complement strand
AGGGTATTCTCGCGGCGCTCAAAGGAGCGCCGCTAACTATACCCTGAATAGTTACAATAATTTGCTTTTTAATTCACTTTCGTTTCTTCACCTTTTCTCTGAAAAATTATATATTTGATATAAATATTATAATTACATTATTAGTTCCATTAATAAAGCAAAAGAAAATAAAAGTAGCATAAAACTTTAAATCTGTATCTGAGGCTAGCTCTAAGGTAAAGTAACACTCTGAATATACTTGAGTACAACTCCTAGTACAGTTTAAGTATACTTTGAGCAATACACTAAGGTACTTCAGGTAATACTGCGAGTACACTTGAAGTATACATCAAGTATAACATTAAGTATTCTTTAGATAACACTCTGAGCACTACTCTAAAATTCTTTGAGTAACCCTTGAGTAAATACCATACCCTCAGTCATCTGTAAGATATTTGAAAAGTTATAGAAGACGAGAAAACAGGGAAACCAAACCTGACAATTCGCGAACTAGTTTCAAGATAGCAATAATTAAGCAAACGGGAGATTTTTATGGAAATCAATGGAGTAGAAATCGAAGATACATATGCAGAAGCGTTTCCGATCAAGATTGCACGGGTACTCATAACAGCTGCTACCAAGCGCTGGGCCCTTGTGGCAGCTACTGAAGCTACAGGCTTTGCAACATCCGTTATAATGTGTCCCGCAGAAGCCGGAATTGAGAGATTAGCAAGCCCCAGTGAAACTCCTGATGGCAGGCCTGGAGTTTATGTTCAGATCTGCACTTTCAAATACGAAGCTCTTGAAGAACAGCTTCTTGAAAGGATTGGACAATGTGTACTTACAGCCCCTACAACTGCAGTCTTCAATGGGCTTCCTGAAGCTGAAAAACAGTTTAATGTGGGCTTTAAACTCAAATTCTTCGCAGATGGAATGGAATCCGAAACCCAGATTTCAGGCCGCAAAGTGTTTAAGGTACCAATTATGGAAGGAGACTTCCTGGCCGAAGAAAATATAGGAGCTATAGCTGGAATTGCAGGCGGAAATTTCTTCATCTTCGGAGACTCTCAGATGACCGCCCTGACCGCAGCCGAAGCTGCTGTTGATGCAATTGCAGAACTCGAAGGTACAATTACCCCCTTCCCAGGCGGTATTGTAGCCAGCGGATCTAAATCCGGAGCAAACAAGTACAAGTTCTTGAAAGCTACTGCAAATGAAAAATTCTGCCCTTCCATAAAGGATAAGGTTGAAAACACTGAAATCCCTGCAGATGTTAACGCTGTTTATGAAATCGTTATCAATGGGCTTGATGAAGAAAGCATAAAAGCTGCTATGAAAGCAGGAATTAAAGCCGCTGTAACTGTTCCGGGCGTTAAAAAGATCTCAGCAGGAAACTACGGCGGAAAACTGGGTAAATATCAGTTTAAACTGCATGAGCTCTTCTAAACTCAAAAATTTTTTTATCATTCTTCTCTATTCTTTTTTTTGTTTCTTCTCTATTCTTTTTCTTTTCGTTTTTAGTCATTGTAGAACACACTAATATAATAATTTTTTATAAAAAAGGTTGTAAAGAAAAGTTAAAGGTTGACTACCTAGCTAATTTTTAACAATATATAAAGTAACATAGTAGATCGACAGACACTAAATTCACATACACCAGAAAAATGAAAAATATTAGAAAAATATTAGGACATCAAGGTACCAGAAACATCAGTATATTAATACCAAAAAATTTAGAGCTTAACTTTAAAGGACTCAGTACCAAAATCTAGTGATGAATGTAAAACTCAAAATCACTAGATTTTATAAATGGTCACCATCCATGTAATACAACTTAGTGATTCAAGTCTTTAGATAGCGAATATCGATTTTGATAAAAACTGGATTCTTCTTGCTAATTAAGACTTTCTATCAAAAATGCAAAAATCACTGGATTTTGGAACAGAGTCCTTTAAAGCCAGTTTAGATATTAAAGACCTTAGAACTTAACTGATTAAAGCCTTAGATATCAAAAACTTTAGAGCCCAATAAATTGAACCATTAGATATCAAAGACTTTAAGAGTCCAATTTAATTAGTCATATATGTAAAAGACTTTAGAGTCCAATTGCGCTGAACCCAGAAAGTAGAACATCTCTCGGGTCAATGCCAGTTACATGCATCATGACATAAGCTGCAACGAAGGTCCCTGTCATACTTCCTATGTTTGCAAAGCTTGCGACAAGGAGGACTCGCATGAACCTGTTGTTGAACATCTCCTTAAAGGTTTCTATTTCTCCCAGTGCTTTTAAGTCTGCGGTAGTAGGGTTTCGCTGTTTTGCTTCTACAAGACCAGCAAACCAGCCTGCGGCAATAAGAGGGTGCAGAGTGGTTAACCAGGCAACCGAAAAGGCAGTCAGAACCGAGTAAGGGTGGCCGCCTGCAAGTAGAGTACCGGCTGCACTGAGGGTTCCTGTAATAATAAACCACCACCCGAAGGCTATTAACAGAAGTTTCAGAGGAACGCCAGAAAGCAGTAGTAGCAAAAAGAATCCAATTATAACGGCAACAAAAACAAAGCCAACAATCTTTCCAAGACTTATGCGTTTCTTTGGAACCTGCATAAGACTATGCAGGGAAGGAACGCTTTTTGGGTTTTTCAGGTACTTAGTTACTCCTGGCTTATGCCCGGCTCCAATTACCACGACGATTGTTTTATTCCCACCTGCCGCAACCTTAATGATGCTTCCTGCAAGATATGCATCTCTTTCATCAATGAGAACTTCAGCCGCAGTCGGGGCAAAATCTCTAAGTTCGTTTACGAGGCCAGTTACAACGTCTGTTTTTGTAATTTCATCTATATCTATTTCGGTTCCTTTTCCTATTCCTATTAGGCCACCTAACAGAGAACCGATCATCTTGATTTTTTCCAGGAACTTCATTTTTCCCCAGAAACGCTGAAGGGTCACCTGGATATCCCTGTCAATTAAAGCAACATTAGCCCCTATAGATTCAGCTTCTTCAATTGCGGCAAGCATCTCGGCTCCGGGTTTTACACCCATGTCGTCACCGATCTTTTTCTGTACATAGGCAAGCAGCCAGTGAATTATGTAATAGTAAACCTTGCCTTCAGTAAGAATATCCTTAATAGGCACCTGTTTTTCCTGCACATTACCCTTCAGAGAATCATAACGTCCCCTGCAAAGCTCGACAGCTACAATATCCGGTTTCAGATCTCTTATAGCAGCCTTGACCTCGGCAACACTCTTTTCCGAGACGTGAGCAGTTCCTATAAGCACAACTTTTGATGGCTGACATTCAGCCTGATGTGCATCCGAAAATTGGGAAGGTGAAGGAACTGAAACTTCGGAGGCTGAATCAGGAATAGGTTCTGTAATAAGTTCGGAACTTATGTCAAGTTTTGTTTCAAGCTCGTTAGGTTCTATTTTAGATGCTGGCACAGAATTTATTTCTTCTTGCGGCATATTAACTGAAGAACCAGAAATTTTAGACTTTCCGACAGAAGTAAAGGTTTCTTCGGATTCGGTCACAAGTTTGTCCATAGAATATATTGACTCCTGAGATGAAATATGAAAATTGTAGTCAGGGTCCCTGTCCTGAGAATCTGTAATTTCAGGTTTGATCATTATTAATCTCTCTGCTGCGATGCTGTTAAGGTGATGTGCAAAAGCACGTTCCTTGAAAGACTACAGTTAATCGCATGAGTAATTAAGTTCTTCACATAAAATAACCAAGCTATAAAAAAACTTAGCTATAAGCAGCTGATTAATTGGTGGTAATTATCTGCCAGAGATTTATATTTTGCTGCTTTCAAGTTATATCTTTATATTCATATTTTGTTGTCTTCAGGTTTTATTCCTAGATTTATTTTTTGCCTTCGGATTTTATCCTTATTTTCCATAATTTTCATTTTATATAATTATTCATAAACCTATCTAATATATTCTTATATAATTTTGGAAAAGTATTAATTTGAAAAACTTAAAAACTTAATAGTGTATGATCTTTTGATAAAAATATCTTTTGATGAAAATTTATGTTGGTAACCTTTTTGATAAACTCCCTGATAAAAATTTCTTATAATAATTTTCTTTTAATAAATTTCACTTAGATTCTTCTTTGATGGCTTGAGAACCTCTTTGCTTGAGACTCTCTGTAATGTAAAATGTTTAGGACTTACTCTGATCTTAGTTTCATGATCCGTACAAGATCTGTTCTTGAGAGTATCCCTACGACTAATCTGTCATCAATAACCATCACTCTTCCAATATTTTTAGAAGATACGAGTCTCAGGACATCGCTTGCCTGGGCATCCGGAGATACCGAAATGACATCCCTAGTCATAATATCAGATACTTTGGCCACTGGACGTTCAATAGAAGGAACACGCTGGATATCTGTAAACGTCACAATTCCTTTCAGGCTGTCTCCTTCCATTACAGGGTAACCCATATGTCTCTTCTCAAACATGAACTTAACAAGATCTTCCACGCTCATGGAAGGACTGACTGAAACCACATTCCTGGTCATAATATCCTTTACCCGAATATTTTCGAGGGTTACCTCAGCCCGAGTAGAACGCTCTTCTTCAGATGCGCCGACGTAAATAAAGAGTGCGATCAAAGGGAACCAGGGGTTGCCTATGAAAATTCCGAAAATCGCCATAAGAACGGCAAAAAACTTCCCTACGGCTGCTGCACTCTGGGTAGCTTTCACATAAGACATTCTTTTTGCATAGAAAGCGCGAAGTACTCTACCTCCGTCCATTGGAAAAGCAGGCAGCAAGTTGAAGATCCCGAGTATAAAGTTCATAATTCCAAGAATCCAGATAACAAGGTATACCGGGTTTTGAGAAAGTACAGGATTAGGGGAAATGAGATTCCCATATATTAAAAGACAGATTAAGCCTATTACAAGACTTGTAAGGGGTCCGGCAGAAGCCATTTTTGCTTCCTGTCCAGGTTCTCTGGGTATCTTCTCCATAGCCGATACTCCTCCAAAAAGAAAGAGAGTAATGTTCTCAATTTTAACCCCATAACGCATTGCCAGGTATGAATGTGCAAGTTCATGCACAAGGATCGAAGCAAAAAGCAGAATAGCAGTCAGGACTGAAAGCGAATATCTTGTGATTGACGGTTCAACTCCTTCAAAACCAAAAGGCTGTGGGTTGATCGCAAACGCATAAGCAAATATGGGTAATATGAGAAGAAAAGTTATGTGCAGCCTTATAGGTATACCCATAACACTTCCGATTTTCACTGACGATTTCATGAGATAAATACCCCCATTTTCATTTTTATAATATTAAGCAGATGATTAAATATTGAATCTGAACTAACGCAAACCAAATAAAGTTGAACTTGAATTTAAAATATCAGATGCAGACTGTCAGGAATAGTACAGCTCATGAGAGTGGAAATTTGCAGGTAGTTCTGATCATAAATACCACTGGAACTGACCTTAAATTCCCTTAAATTTTCTAATTCTGATCATAAACCCTTTCAATTAACTTCCCCTCATAAAGTCAACTTGTAAAGTTTCCCTGATCAAGTTATCTTATAAATTTTTCTCTATAAACTTAAATGTCCCCATTTATTATTTGGCGATAATATTATACATATCTGTTTGTATGTGACTAAGGTCTTAGCAATTTAATTGTTAAGCATGATCTTTAGCTTCTCTTCATCATACAACGATTTTGAGCCCATTAGATTATTAATAACTAAACTTTCATGATACTTGTATGTGACTAATATGTGATAACAAATTAAAACAATTAAGCGAAAACCGAAGAAGTTATAAGAATAAGAAAAGAGTAAAATTTAAAGTTCTGCTAAAGTTCTGCCTTACTTAAAGATCTGCTTTACTTAAACTGCTTTACTTAAACTGCTTTACTTAAACTACTTTACTTAAACTACTTTACTTAAACTACTTTACTTAAAGTTCTGCTAAAATTATGTTGGCACTTAAAGTCCTGCTGTCACTTAAAGTTCTGCTGTTATTTTTCTCAAATCTTGCAGGAATTCTTCTATATCATGAGCTGTGTTATGAGGCATAAGGACCAGGCGAAGAGATCTTGGGCTGCGAGTGATTGAGACGTTCCAACTAAATTTAGTTAAGAGTTGCTCTCGCACAAGATCAGGGTTCGGAACTCTCAGGGCGACCACGTTCATTACAGGCTCAATAAGAGGTTCGAACCCTAATTCTCGAGCTTCTTTGACTAATTTTGCGGTAAGCTGCATGCAGTACTGTACATTTCTTCTATATCCTTCACGTCCAAGATACTTCATAACAGCATAAGTGGCAGCGGCTGAAGCTCCACTGCGAGTACCCGTGAGAGTAAATTGAGACTTTGTTGTAAGATATGGAGTGTTTACCTTGAGGGAATCCATGAAAAAAGGAGATTTGAATAACAGGGCACCTGAGGGAATTGTGGAAAGGCCCATTTTATGAGGATCTATTGCAATGGAAGTAACGCCTGGAACTTTAAAATCGAAAAAATATGGCTTTTCAAGGAACGGAATCACAAACCCTCCGAAAGCTGCATCAACATGCAGGAAAAGCTCATTCTCAAGAGCAAGTTTTGAAAGTTCCTCAATCGGATCTACCTGGCCAAATTCCGTATTTCCTGCTATCCCTACGAGTCCGATAGTGTTTGCATCTATCAGACTTTCTACAGATTCGATATCCACTCTGAATTCAGAATCCAGAAGAGCTCTTTTAACCTCAATACCCATCATATTGGCTACCTTATCAAATGAGAAGTGAGCTGACTCAGGAACAACTATATTGAGGACATCACCTGCCCTTTTTCCACCTTCAGTCACGAGGTTTTTCATACTCCTAATAGCCTGAATGTTGGATTCCGTACCTCCTGTTGTAAGGTAACCGCAAACCGAACTCTTACATGACTCTCCTGAAGGAATTTCAACATACTGAAAATGAAGAAGTTCTCCCAGCATCTGGATAACTTCTTTTTCCAGTCTGTAGGCACCTGCAAAAAGTCCCAGATCGCCCAGGTTAGCCTCAATAAATAACCTGTGAGCCTCAACCGCGATTCTGTGCGGTTGAGTACACATTGAACTTAAAACCCTATAGTAATCCGTATCTTCTGACTTTACATCTTCCAGATAGGAAAATATCTCTTTCTCAGAAAGACCCTGCTCATTCATGTGGGTAAAGTAAAACCAGTTTTATTTAAAATACTTATGGAATATACCTGCTAAATTACCAAGTAACTTTTAAAAGATGCATGAGAATCTCATAATATACATCAAAAGAGACGAACTTACGAGAAGTGATTAAAAAGTTAAGAAGAAGTTTCACAAAAAAGATATGTAAGCAGTAATAGGCAAAGAATTATCCAGGAGGATAGAGACATTCTGTTGATCTCTATTAACTCAATACAAGATCTAAAAAGAATGCATGTTAAGGTACCATAACTGTATTAATGTCTGCTTTAGAGGGGGACCCCTTTATTTCGATTGGAAAGATTTTCATAGAACTAGAAAATGTAAATTTCTCAGAATACGTAAATTAAGTCTTTCAATACTCTGAAAATCAATACTTTTTCTATAGATTAAGTCGTCAAGATAACGAAAATATAAATCAAGTTTCAATTTATTAAGAAAAATAAGTCTAAAAACAAACTGATCTTTTTAATAATAACTTATATATAGTATTAGTTTCATAACTAAACAACATTATTTTGCTATAAACAAAATAAAATATAGTTTTATTTTGCTGCCTTGAAGCTCTAATCTCTTTAATGGAAATCATGGGGTCCGGGGGTTATATAAACTTTCCAGTCGAAATAAAGGGGTCTATTCCGTGATTTTCTTTAACTTCCTTTTTCCCCTAACTTCCTTTTTCCCCTAACTTCCTTTTTCCCCTTAACTTCCTTTTTCCCCTAACTTCCTTTTTCCCCTAACTTCCTTTTTTCCCCTAACTTCCTTTTTTCCCCTAACTTCCTTTTTTCCCCTAACTTCCTTTTTTCCCCTAACTTCCTTTTTTCCCCTAACTTCCTTTTTCCCCTAACTTCTTCAACTTCCAATTTTTCCTAATTCCTTAATTTTTTCTATTTTTCCTTATCTCTTTCTTATTTTTTTAATATAAGGAATTTTTAATTCGTATACTCAAAAATTTCTCTAAAATTTCTTAAATTCTGTAAATCCATTTATTTACAGTGATTCAAGATTCTATTTACATAATTCTAATTTTTATCTTAAAATTTTTATACTTCAATTTATCCAAAAATATTATTATTTCTCATAACTTACTCCATTTGAAAGCAAGGGTTTTTAACTCAATCTTAATTAATTTCGGAACTTGTACTTTTTTCTCTCAGATATACTTAAGCTATTCAATGTTGGTTTTTGTGGCAGATACCTGAAGTATAAACCCGTTCCAGTCGAAATAAAGGGGTCTTTACCACAACAATTAATACGGTGTACTTCCATTGCATCTACTGCAAATGTAGCTTAAAATTACTTGCTTATAAACCAATTTTACCTAAAGTTTTAGTAAAAGAAGATCCGGAATATAGATTTTATCTAGCTTACAAGGTATCTTAATACTTAAGATTCGCCCGCCATTTTATCAGAAAATGGCAGATAAAAATTTTAGGCATTAACTATAAGAAAGATGTATCTTCTATCCCTTTCTCTCATTAAGCAGGATTTATAGGGTTTTTCATAAAGATACAAACAATTAAGTAAAATCTCAGAATCCTAAAATAAATTTTAGTTCTAGGCACTTAAGCTTTAGTTCCAGATATTGACAGTTAAGACTTCGAAGTTAAGAGTTTAACCTTTTCCCTCTTTCCCTCTTTCCAAATCTCTTAAATGGATCCTACTTACAACCCATAACCCCCCTAAAATTCCTTATTGCAATTATAATAATTATTAAGCCACTCTAGAAACTTGCTAAATAGCTGTTATAAGGTCAATATAAAGCTTGCCAAGTAGTTATGGTTACAATTATCTAAGGAACGATAAAGATATAACTTCAAATTTTCATTGGGAATTGATCTATAGTTATATCCTTTAAATAATCATTTGGCAACAAAAACCCTTGATGTTATATTTGAATCATTCCTAAGCATTTGAAAAGGAAAATCTAAAGAACAATTGGAAAATCTAAAGAACAATTAGAAAATCTAAAGAACAATTGGAAAATCTAAAGAACAATTAGAAAATCTAAAGAACAATTGGAAAATCTAAAGAACAATTAGAAAATCTAAAGAACAATTGGAAAATCTAAAAAACAACTAAAAAAAGACAACTCTAAAAAACATAACTCTAAAATTTACTCTAAAAATACAATATTCAATAGCAGTAATTCGAAGGATTAAATCAGCTGCAGACTATCAAAAAATTCTCCTTATTTCAGGCAGCAGTAAAACGCTTAAAATTAGTAAAATGCTTAAAGTTAGTAAAATGCTTAAAGTTAGTAAAATGCTTAAAGTTAGTAAAATGCTTAAAGTTAGTAAAATGCTTAAAGTTAGTAAAATGCTTAAAGTTAGTAAAATGCTTAAAGTTAGTAAAACGCTTAAAATTAGTAAAAACACTTAAAGTAAAAACCACTTAAAATTAAAAACACTTAAAATCAGTATTACAAACATAAAAATTAAAGTAGTTCAGAGAAAAAGTGGACAGAGTTTATCGATCATATTAGTTCATTATATATAATCTCTATATAATCTCATATTAAAATTACTATATTAATTAATTTGACATTCAATGGTTTGCGTTGTATTAATTATCTGCATTAGAAGTGTCTTAATCCCATATATTGCTTAATATTATAATTTTATAGAGGATCTTCATGATAAAAGCTCAATCATTAGACGGCTTATTCGAAAAATTACTTGACGGAAAATCAATTTTCAAAAATAAAGAAGTACTTCGACCTTCTTACACACCTGATCTTTTATTGCACAGAAACGAGCAAATTAGCAGTCTTGCGACAATTCTAGTTTCTGCACTCAGAGGAGAAACTCCTTCCAATGTGCTTATTTATGGAAAAACCGGAACAGGAAAAACTGCGGTTACCCGTTACGTTGGAAAAGAACTTGAAAGAGTAAGTGAAGACAAATCCCTTTTCTGCTCGGTTGTTTATATTAATTGCGAAGTAATCGATACACAGTACCGGCTTCTTGCAAATCTTGCTAGACATTTCGAAGAAGAAGTTCCTATGACCGGGTGGCCTACTGACCAGGTCTTCATGAAATTTAAGGAGGCAATCGATTCCAGAGAGCAGGTCATTGTCATAATTCTGGATGAAATCGATAAGCTGATTAAAAAAGGCGATGATGTTCTTTATAATCTGTCGAGAATCAACACAGACCTGCGGAGAGCCAAAGTTAGTATGATCGGTGTTTCCAACGATCTTAAGTTCACAGAATTTCTGGATCCCAGGGTCAAAAGTTCCCTGGGTGAAGAAGAACTTATTTTTCCTCCTTACGACGCTGAACAGATAAGCGATATCCTGAAGCAAAGAGCAAAGATGGCTTACACTAGTGACGCTCTCGGTGAGATGGTAATTCCTCTATGCGCTGCTTTTGCAGCTCAGGAACATGGTGACGCAAGGCGCGCACTTGACCTTCTCAGGGTCTCGGGAGAAATTGCAGAAAGGGAAAATCAGCCTCAGGTTCTTGAAGAGCACGTAAGGCGCGCTCAAGAAAAAATCGAAATTGATCGCGTAGTCGAAGTGGTAAGAACCCTTCCCACCCAGTCCAAACTCGTACTCTACAGTATCATTCTTTTGCGGAGCAGGGGCAGAGAAGGTAAGAACGTCACGACAGGTGAAATGTATAATGTTTACCGCCAGCTCTGCCACCATATTGATGTAGATATTCTTACCCAGCGTAGAGTTACCGATCTCATGTCCGAACTTGATATGCTGGGCATAGTCAATGCAGTGGTTGTAAGCAAAGGCCGTTACGGTAGAACTAAAGAAATTTCTCTGAGCGTTCCAGTAGAAAGCACCCGTAAAGTACTTCTTGAGGATTACAGGCTCAAACCCCTGGTAGATTTCAAGGCGTCAGTTTTCAGCAAGATGTTTTCATAAAGATGAACATGTTTTCGTAGGAACGATGTATGTTTTCATAGACGAGGATGTTTTCATAAACGAGGATGTTTTCATAAACGAGGATGTTTTCATAAGGATGAGACTTTCACGTTCTTCATCCTTGTCTTTTTGGCCTATATGTTAATTTTTTACTTTTTCAGGGTTTCCCTGACTTTTTTACCTTTCTTACTTCAGGTCTTTAATTCTTCTCTAACTCTCGAATTTCAAATTTTTGATTTCCGTTGACCGTTCTTTACTCTCAGTTTTTCAGTTTTTCGCACTTGAGATTATTTTTGTCATCCGTGTGTTAGTTTTCAGGAAATAATATATACGATCCTGTGATTTGACTAGAATCATATTATTTTACGGTTAGATTATGGAATCGATTATTCAACTTACTATTTAATTTGTAATTTTAACTTTATTCATCTTTGAAATTAAGATTCAATATACTCAGATTTCTATTCAAATCTAATATTCAGTTCAAGTTAATAGTTCAGGGCTAATGGTTCAAACTAATAGTTTAAGCTTAATTAAAGTTTAAAGGGTAATTTTTAATGAAGATAATAGCTTTTGTAGGTATGCCAGCATCTGGAAAGTCGGAAGCTGCTAGAATTGCTGCTGAAATGGGCATTCCCGTTATTATTATGGGTGATGTGATCCGGAAAGAAGTTTTAAGACGCGGACTCGAACCCAATGATTCTAATACAGGAATGGTCGCAACACAGCTTCGCAAATGCGAAGGTATGGATGCAGTCGCAGTACGTTGTATTTCCCAAATCAAGGATGCTGGCTCTGACCTTATTGTTGTGGATGGGGTGCGTGGGATTGCTGAAGTGGAATGCTTCAGGCGAGAATTCGGAGAAGGTTTTGTCCTGATTTCGATTTACGCCCCAATTGAAGTTCGCTTTTCCAGAGTTCAGAAACGAGGCAGAAGCGATGATATGAACAGTATAGAAGGGCTCCGTAACCGGGACGAACGAGAACTCGGTTGGGGCATGGGAAAAGCTATAGAGGCGTCCAACATCGAAATTGAAAACAATTCCACTCTGGAAACTTTCAAAAAGGATGTTATTGAAGTTTTGAGCAACTACTTAGGAAAAAACCTCACTGAATAAAATCTCTCGAATATATTTCTGAACAAAATTCCGAAAAAATTATTTTTAAATTACTGGGGCAGATTTATGATACATGTTAAGGTTTCAGCAGCTGTATATCCTACAGAAGACTCGGAAAAGGTTATCAAAGCAATTTCGTCCCTTTTTACTGATATTGAACTCAAAAAAGAAGCTATTGAGATTACTGGGTCAGAAACAGGGACTTTTCCCTCCTTTTTTCTTTCAGGAGAAGGAGGAATTGAGGTTTTACAAATCCTTCATAGGCTCATTCGCAGGGAAGAAATTATAGATAGTGTCCGCAACAAAGCTTTCAGTAAAGGATTGTCCAGTGACGGGCTTTCGGTTCGCTTTTCACTCAACAAACAGGCTGCTTTTGTCGGAATTCCCAGTGTTCCTGCACAGGAAGAGCCTCTTGGATCTATTGAAGTCACTATCAGGGCTAGTTCTCAGGAAGAAATGGAAAGACTTTTTGAATGGCTTTTACCCCTTACTGAAGAAGGAAAACCTGTTGTTGAGGTAGAAATGGACTATGTGGAGCAGGATTGAAGGGCTTTAATACGCTATATAAGGGCTTTAATACGCTATATAAGGGCTTTAATACGCTATATTAAACGTATATTTATTTTTTACACATTTTTACTATACTTTTAATGTTTTTTATATTCCGTAAGTCTGAGCCAGTTAATAGTTCACTTAATAGTTCATTTAAACAGTTCACTTAATAGTTCACTTAATAGTTCATTTATATAATTTAGTTAAATAATTTAGTTAAGTAATTTAATTAAATAATTCGGTTAAATATATCTCAGTTTGCACTAGATGATGTATATTGATAAATGAAAAGGAATGAACTTTCATCATGCAATTGCACAGAATCAGCTATTCTTCGCGTGCAGTCGTTGAAGACCCTTTCAAATGGGCTTATACGCTCGAAGACCACGGGTACACCGGTTGGGAAATCGTACAGGAAGGATCTCAGTGCCTGAACAGCAAGAATATCCAGAATTTGAAAAATATCAGTGAAACCACAGGTCTGGAGTTAACTCTGCACTTGCCTTTCTCGGACATGAATCTTGCAGGTCTGAATGACTCAATCAGGGCAGAAGTCATCAGGCAGATGAAACACTACCTGACTCTTGCCTCTAACTATGTTAATCTCGCTGTAATACATCCTGGTTATCTTTCCCCTTACGGCGTACAAGTCCCACAGGAAGCCTATTTTACCAATCTTTCTTCTCTCAGGGAAATCTGTGACTTTGCAGCCGATTTCGGAATCCTTATTGCTGTTGAAAATATGCCTGATATGCCGAAAATTTTTGGAAAATATCCTGATGAAATGCTTGAAATGCTTGAGTCCATTGGAAGTCATAATGTGGGTTTTACCTTCGACGTCGGACATGCAAACACGGTAGGGCTTATTGACGACTTTCTGGAGTTTCTTAACGAAAATATCTCTCATGTGCATATCCATGACAACATGGGTAAAAAAGACGAACATCTACCCCTTGGAAAAGGCACAATAGATTGGAAGCAAGTTATGGAAAAACTTTCGGATTATAAAGGAATTTTCGTAACAGAAATGAGTTCCGTAGAAGAAGGAATTGAGAGCCTTGAATTTTTAAAAAATTTGTGAGTTCTTGTGGCTCTACTTTCCTTTTTCTTGATTCTTTTTAAATTATTTTTCTAATATTTCCATAATTTTCATAAAACTATTTCAGTTGAAAAATCTATTCAACTAATTTTAGTTGCTTTGCAAAAGATAACATTATCACCATTCCAGAGATCGATATCTGGTAAAACGTCATTGTAGCACTCGATTTCCTCAAAGCCTTCTTGTACCAGCATCTTTTTCAGGTCATCAGACGTAAAGAAGTGAGTCCAAAAACGATATACGTTGAAATTGTCAGAATTATCGATTACGATGTGCTGGTACAATATCACTTTATCCTTCGGATAGTAATAAGAGTCTGAAAGAACAAGGTGTGGTCTATCTTTCCAAAAACCATATTTTTCCATTTCCCAGGATTTCTCAGTAACTTTCAATTTGATGTCTTTATCGCTGAGAACATCAAAAATGAAAGTTCCATTAGGCTTTAAAGCCCTATAAACGTTCTGTAATAAAGTCTTTCTTGCAACTGGTGTTAAGACGCCAAAATCAGTAAAAAGCATCGTTGCAAGGTCATATTTATTCTCTTCACGCAACTCGAGGTAATTCTGGTTTATATATTCTATATCCAGGTTTTTCTTTGTGGCTTTATTTCTGGCATATTCGATTGAATTCTTAGAGAAATCGACACCAGTTACTTTATGTCCCCTCTTTGCCATAAGTTCAGCATACAATCCAGGCCCACACCCCAGATCAAGAATGTTCATTTTTTCTAGATTGACTGAGTTTAAAATCCAGTCCACAGTACTCTCTATACTTGCTCTTCTCCGACTTGCCAGGTCAATATCCGGGTTCAAATGGACGTCCAGCAACTGCTTTGAAATGTGGTCATCTGTCCACATAACAGCATTCCCTTCTGTATAGATTTGCGGTTTCTTTATAAACTCCAGAATATCTGTAAAATTCACAAGTGAGTCCTCCTTTCCAACTTCACGGATTTTATTCATAGACTCTCATAACTGCGATTAACCACGATTCTATATCTACGATTAAACGTTAACATTTTTCAATAAAATAGAATGCTTCAGCTGTTGTCCATTAAAAATATTTTACAAATTTCCTATTAATAACTTACGCTGTGTTGGAAATTTTTTGTAATGAATTTTTTGTAATGAGTTTTTTGTAATGAATTTTTTGTAATGAGTTTTTTGTAATGAATTTTTTGTAATGAGTTTTTTGTAATGAATTTTTTGTAATGAGTTTTTTGTAATGAATTTTTTGTAATGAGTTTTTTGTAATGAATTTTTTGTAATGAGTTTTTTGTAATGAATTTTTTGTAATGAGTTTTTTGTAATAAATTTTTTGTAATATTTTTCGCGTTATTATTTAATTTTCTTAATTATTTATTCATACTGTTCTTTTTCTTTTAAGTATCTGGCCCAGTCACCATGTTCAATTCTTTCCGATTCAGGCTTCTCGTCATAAACATAGATAAAGCCTCTGAACTTTTGATCACCGATTTCCAGATCTACATATTCCCTGTGATATCCTCCAAAAAGTTCCATATAATCAATTGATTTGGCAATTTCAAGCTGCTGTTTTCCTGAAAACCTGCGTACTTCAGCTATAACACAGGAACCTTCCGAAGGGTATATGCCAGGATAAGGGCCCAGGGAGTAAAGAGCGTACCCCTTTACTGTTGTTGTGCCAAGGAACTCTGATCTGTTTTGCAAGTCAAAACGGCGGCTATTATAAAGCCCATTTCTGAGGCTGCCGTACAGTGCTATGATAAGCTCCTCACCTTCCGGCCTCTGGTAAGAACGCTGCCAGCATACATTTCTGTGAAAAACATTTCCATAGAGAGTCTTATCTTTTACTTTGCTTTCCTCGCCCTCACATATGCTTTCCTTTTCTCCTGAACTCTTTTCCATATTAACCCTTTAAAAATTTGAATAGAATTTTTAAATACTTATTTTGTAAAGCCATAGCCTGCAAACCGCTGTGACAGGTCAAGATTTGCTAGCAGGAAACGGTCATCTTTACTGTAAGCTACTTTTTTGTTACCTGAAAGTTCCAGTACGCAAGTACTGCCTGGCTTTGCTTCTTGTACTTCCTGCCCGCCAACCAGAATCTTCTCCACACGTACAGGTTCTGACTGCAGGCCAACAAAGAGATGAAGCACACTTGAGGTTTCAATTGCTCGCGTGAATTTTGAGATGTTGCATTCAAGGGTATAGTCAATAGTTACGATTTCTTTATCAGAGATAATAAATCCCCTTTCTATATCCTTGGCCTGCACGTTTTTAAGACGCATTCCTACCCTCGTGCCTGTGGGTGCACTGTCAATATCCACATCATGACTCTGAATGGATCGGATTTCGATATCTTTGTCTATCGGGAAAATTTTGGTTTTGTCCTTATCTTTTGAAATTCCCTGTTTGACAACTCCAAGAACAACGCAACCTTTTCCAGTGACATTGAATGCATGGTCTATAAACACTCTTGCAGGCAAACTATTCAATTCAGCCTGTTCGGCTTCTATTTTTTCCGAGATCTCGGAAATTTTGGCTTTGAGATCTTCCACACCTTCAAAAGGATTTTTTGCACCTTTGTTGGTATTCATGGAAATACATTCCCAGTCTTGGAGAGAAGTACCCGCAGTCATCAGTTTTATTTTATTTTTCAACTCATCGATTGCATACATATGGGTACTGTCTGACTTTGTCAGAGCAATTATCCCATGCTTAAAACCAAGCAGGTCAAGGACAACAATGCATTCTCCGGTATGAACACTTGTGGGATTATTCCTATCAAGGCCATCAGGAGGGACACAGAGGACTGCCATATCTGAGATATTAAGTGCCGTAACCAGGGATTTTAAAGCTTTAGGATAGCCCTGCGGGTCTACAAAAACCATTTTCCGGCTCTCCTTATCATTGTTATACATAGTTATGTCGGAGGATGTTCCTTTTTTCCCCAGATTTGCGGCAAGGGAGGTTCTTCCGCTTTTTTCCGTCCCGATAATTGCAACATTTGTCATACTGGATTCCTTCTGGTTCTTTGTAATTCCTTTAAATTTCTTGTAATTTTTAAATCTTTTAATTCCTTTTAATTCCTTTTAATTCCTTCTAATTCTTTGTAATTCTTTGAAATTTGTTGTAATCCTTTAGTCTGTATTTTACTAATAAATCTGAATTTATAAGGTGTTATAACTCTGAACCTGCATCTAGTAAATGCGTCTGGTATAATGCATCTGATATAACGCATTTAGTATAATGCATCTGATATAACGCATTTAGTATAATGCATCTGGTATAATTATACTCTAATATATTTCTTTTCAAAACATTGTAAAAACTCTTAAAAACTCAAATCTTAAAGCTCAACCTGACAGAAAAAGATTACCAGGTTTCACCCTGCCAGATTGCTTGAGTTTTATCGTTGGTACTTTTGTTTATTTTTTTTATAATTATCAGATACTCTTCCCCTACTAACTGAGGTTCTTCAAAAATTGCATCTATCCCGAGTCTTTTAAGATAATCTTCAAAATCTGCTGCAGTTTTTAGATCCTTTACCCGGATCCTTGCTTCCTCATATAATCTCTGGCCATTTTTTACCTTTTGGATGGATTCTCTAAGAGGACCCAGTATACTTTTTCCTAGCTGCATACAGCGTTTTTCAAACTCGGTCTTGTCCTCGTTCCATTCAACTGTCTGAAAACCTTCTCTAACAATCCGGGAAAGCATATAGTCTCTGCCGGTCTCATTATAAAATTTAAAGGCATGCCTGAGGTCCGAGCAATTACTCTGGGAAGAGGTATATTTTAATGGAGAAAGAACCATTTTCGGATCCTTTATTATAACGCCTTCATGTTCTTCTTCTCCAAGTTCCCGGATAATTTTTATGATTTCTTCAGCAGCAGTTTCCAGAGGAATTTTTTTGAAGAATTTTACCTGAAAAAAGCCATATTTTTCCAGAATTTCCTGTTTTCGGCTTATTGTAAGAGGCTTACCGCTATTTTTCTCCCGAATATCAAAGATGTAAAACTCTACTGACTCAATGCCATAGATATCTTTTGGAACATAAGGATTGTCCGGGCCTATCATTTCTCCATAAAGTACAAATTCAGGGAAATCATCAAAAAATTTCAGATTTAATTTTTCTTTTGCCTTTTGAGTTGTATAAGGGCAGATATACCCGCTCCGAGTGATTGCGAGGATTTCGTCTTTTGCAAGTGCTATACGGACGTTATATCCATTCATTTTTTCTTCTACAGCTACTTTTTCAAGGCCGCTGAAGTGCTTTTTAATCGTGGGGTCCAATACCATGGCTCTCCTGATTTTCGGGAAACCCATAATGATTTCGAAAGAACCGTCTTTCTCATAAATCACAGTTCCTCTTTCTATATGAGAGATCTCCTTATCGAAACGGAATATGTATTCATATTTTCCCCAATTCTGGGCTAGATAGTTCTTCTCAAAAAGGTGCTGAACTCTGTCTTTATCAAATCCCAGAAAACTGGCAAACTTAGCTATAAATTGAGGATCTAGCTTCTCGTTCCCCTCTCTACTCATGTTTATTTATCTGTTTTCAGGCCTGAAATAAGTTATTGTTCTCAGACATGCCTTCAGAGTATCATTATAGATGTAAGTATGAATATCTGGTAACTTTCAGGTATGAATATGTGGTATGATTCTCAGGTATGAATATGTGGTATGACTTTCAGGTATGAATATGTGGTATGATTCTCAGGTATGAATATGTGGTAT
>NZ_LMVP01000546.1 GCF_002287235.1 Methanosarcina spelaei | reverse complement strand
GAAACCCTGTAGTGTGCTTCAAGGTTGAAAAATCCTGGCTGCAGGATAAGAAGATCAACCAGAATTCAATTACACTCAACAGGTACAGTGACAAAAAATGGTCACAGCTACCTGTGAAATGCTTAAAAGAGGATGCTAACTACCTGTACTTCACGGCAGAAACAACGGGATTCTCGTTCTTTGCAATAACAGGAAAAGCTGTAGAGAAAGAAAAGGTAGCTGAAACAAAGCCTTCAACAAACACTTCGAAACTTGAGAAGAACAATACAGCAGCAGAAACCAAAACCGAACAGAAAACCGAACAAAAAGCAGAACAGGAAGCAGGAAAGAGTAAAATCTCAAGCATACCCGGATTTGAAGCGCTTTATGTAGTAGTTTGCCTTTTCATGGTACTCCTGCATAAAAGAAAATAAAAGGACAGTTAAAAAAGAGAAACAAAGGTCAAAAGACGAAGTAAAGACCAAGAGATGAAATAAAGATCAAGAAAGAAATAAAGACTAAAAACGAAAATTAAAACAAGGGTAAATACAAAAAAATAAAGTAAAAATTAGAATGTAAAATTAAATATAGGAAAAGACAGGACGAAGGCATTAAACCTTCATTTTTCTTTTCCCTTCCTTATTTCTCCATTTTTCTTTTCCCTTCCTTATTTCTCCATTTTTCTTTTCCCTTCCTTATTTTTCCATTTCTCTTTTCCCTTCCTTATTTCTCTATTTTCTTTTTTTGATTTATTGAATTTGGACAGTATCTTTTACACATTAGGTTTATTATTTACGTAGAAGCAGATAACCTTCCAGGTCTCACAGAAAGTCGATCAGGTACATAAGAAAAGAAAAAGTCTCTAGTTTATTTTCCTAAGATGACTATTGATTGGCTTTTACCATATATTTTTATTTCTTTATTTTGATATTATTCTGATCCAATATATTTATATGGATTAATGTTTAAAATCTCAGGTATTAATAAAAAATTAAATAATAATTTATATGAAAAGTGGGGGATTTAAATAAACAGAGTTGTCGCTTTAGCAGTAGCTATTCTTATTTTTACTTTTGGTTCGAGTATCGGCACGTCGGCTGAGCTCACGGTTCAGCCAGGGGAATCAATACAATCCGCAGTAAATAATGCAACTGCCGGAGATGAAATAGTTGTAAGTCCAGGAAATTACAATGAGAATGTCGTAATAACGAAAGACGATATAGTAATAAGGTCAGGTTCTGGAAATTTTGAAGACACCGTAATTACGGCCAATGATAACGCAACAAATGTGTTTTCTATAGATGCGGATAAAGTAACAATTACGGGACTGACTATCAAGGGAGCTGGATTGGATAGGTCAGGAATCTATCTATCGGGGTCCAATAACTGTACCATAGACAATAACAGACTCGTTAATAATGCCCTGGGAATATATGTACAGTATTCAATGTACAATAATATCCTTAACAATACAGTGGAACAGGGTAAGAGAGCTGTTAATATTGAGAGGTCACACTATAACATAATCACAAATAATGATGTTTCAAACCAGAGATTTGGAATTTATGTCACTGCCTCTGAAGGAAACAAAATTTCGGAAAATAAGGCAAATATGAACTCTAACCACGGTATTGTCCTGGAAAACTGCAACAATACCAGGCTGGAAAACAACACTGCAAATGCAAATGGCGGTTCCGGTGTCCATATAGTATATTCAAACGGTAATACCCTGATAGGTAATGCAGCAGATTCAAACGTAGGTTATGGTATTTCTCTTACTGATTCAGGTAACAGCAGTATTGAAAATAATACAGCGGTCAACAGCACTCGGGCTATCTTACTTTTAAGATCGGGTGAAAGTAAGGTTCTGAATAATCTCGCTTCAAACAGTGCGTTCGGTATCCGGATTTCGTCAGGAATGAACAGCAATATCTCAGGAAATGAGGTCTCAAATAATAATAACTCAGGTATTTCTTTACTAAACTCTGTTAACTGTACAGTCAGTGAAAATGTACTGTCAAATAATACCCTAGGAGTTGATCTGGAGTTATCCAACAATACCGTTGTTCTTAACAACAGCCTCAAGGAAGGTGGCAGGGGGATCAGCCTGAGGGATTCGAGTTACAACCTGGTGTCAAACAATACAGCTTTAAACAACAGGTATGGAATTTATATCATGCGTTCGCAGTGGAATACATTGTTTAATAATACTGTAAGTACAAGCATTAATCACGGCATTGTGCTGGCAAATTCCACTGATAACACCTTTACAAACAATACTTTTAATTCAAACGGAGGTCACGGGGCTTATTTGACCAATTCCAGTGTCAATACCTTTGAGAATAATACAGCTTCAGGTAACAGCAGAGGCATTTATCTGATATCGTCCAGTGGTAACAAAATCCTGAACAATAAAGTTCTGGATAACAGGGAATATGCAGTCCTGTTATCGTACTGCACGGATAATAACGTTTCCGGAAATGAAGCTTCCAATAGCGGCCGTGGAATTCACCTGAGCACTTCCCAGAATAATGTTATCTCAAGAAATATCATTGCTATGAACAGCGTCTCAGGCATTTTCATGAGCTCTACAAGCAATGGCAATACCGTCTTTGATAATTACCTTAATAACGTTATTAATTCAGACATTAAAGGAGGAAGTGAAGGGAATGTTTTGAACACGACAAAAACTGCTGGCACCAATATTGTTGGCGGACCATTCATAGGAGGTAACTTCTGGGCAAAACCCGATGGCTCCGGATTTTCTCAGACTGCAACCGATGTGGACGGAGATGGCATTGCTGATGCTGCGTACAAACTTCCAGGCAATAATTATTCGGACTTCCTGCCTCTTGTAAATGGCTATGAACCCAAACAGTCTGTAAAGCCTCAAGTAAACTTGAATACTACCAGTACTGAAATAACCGGTACCGAGACAACTGCCAATGAAACAAAAACTATAGCAAACGAGACCACTGCCAACGAAACAGATAAGGCAGAAGCTAATAAAATGGAAAATCAGACTGAGGTAAGTAAGAGCGAAAATGAGACTGAAGTAAACATGTCGGAAACAAATACAACAGATCTGTCCAATGACAGTGAATAAACACTGGGACCGATGAAACGGAATATGTTGAGTAACTTGATTGAATGAGCCTGAGTAGAGTCCAAAGGATAAAAGCGCAGGTTAAACCTTCTGGATGAGGGCTTGATCCTTCATCCTATTTTTACTATTTTTGCTTTATTCAACTAACTGCTCTTGGGCTGGCTTTGAAGTATCTTTTTCTTTTATAAAGAGCCTAATAGTGACCTCTGTTCCTTTATTCATTTTCATTTCAAGTTCTCAGTCCAGTTGGTCAACAGGGGAAGTTATAAGCTGCATACCAAGAGTATCAAGCACCTCAATATCAATGTCTTCAGGTATGCCCACTCCGTTCTGTTTTCACATCTAAGAGTTTCACGAATATTTTTGTGATCAGACTGGATTGATCATTTATATAGTTCAGAAAAATAACTTTGAATCTTAGTTAGGCTCGCGAGAATTTTATCTAGAAATTATATATAACTGTTATACAATTATTCCCTCATACTAATTTTAAGACTTTTTATTGGAATATAAAAATTCAACTAGTGTCGAGTCAAACACAAAATGTCGTATAAAATCGAGTGCAGTTATTAGGGATCATTGAATCCTTGATAATTGACTTGACACTAGGAAGCAGGTGAAGATCAGAATAAACCCTGTGAAAAAATTGGAGCTTCCAGGAAAAATCAGAAAAAACAAAAAACAGGGGAAACAATGTCAGAGGACAAGGAAAAAAAGGGAATAATAGAATCGTATGAAATAATTCTCTGGATAGTAATTATTGGTGTACTGTACGTAGTCAGCCGCAGTAATTACCTCCTTTTCCATTCCCTGGCAGAAATATTCAGCATTTTTGTAGCGTATGTAGTTTTTCTCATAGTATTTAAATCAAGAATACGGCTTGAGAATCAGTCTCTTTTATTTCTGGGGATCGCTTACTTTTTTGTTGCAAGTATTGATCTCATGCATACATTTGCTTTTAAGGGAATGGGAATATTTACTAAGTTTGATGCAAACCTTCCAACCCAGTTATGGATAGCAGCAAGGTATATGGAAAGTATTTCCCTTCTTGTAGCTCCATTGCTTCTAGTCGACTCTCGCTCAGGAATCAAAAAAAAATATGTTGAACCCATAGATAAGGAAATATTCTTCTGGCAAATTTTTCTCCTGTATGCCGGAGTCACAGCTGCCTGTCTGCTGTCAACCTTTGTT
Source organism: Methanosarcina spelaei (assembly GCF_002287235.1). Lineage (GTDB taxonomy): Archaea > Halobacteriota > Methanosarcinia > Methanosarcinales > Methanosarcinaceae > Methanosarcina > Methanosarcina spelaei. The sequence goes on along the minus strand of NZ_LMVP01000546.1, from coordinate 14,394 downwards.
TTCAGAAATTTTCCTGATAGTTATATAGAAGGTTCAGGGCTTACTCCGTTTAAAATAATGAGTGAATATTTTATCTGTACTATTCTTCTCTTTTCACTCGTTATCCTTTCCAAAAGAAAAGACAGGTTCGAGGAACGTATTTTCAGGTTGATTGCAGCATCAATAGTGATAACAATTTTCGAAGAGCTGGCCTTCACCCTTTATGTAGATGTGTACGGATTTTTCAATCTCATGGGGCATTTTTTCAAGATTCTGTCTTTTTACCTGATTTATAAAGCAATAATTGAGACAGGATTTGATCATCCCTATACTCTTCTCTTCAGGGAGCTTAAACAGAGCGAAGAAGCGTTAAGACAAGAAACAACCTTTCTCAGGGTTGATCAGGGCCGAATTTACAATATGATTGGTGTAAGTAAACCTGAATCCAGAAGTAGACCTTCAGGATCTGGAAAAGAAAAAGATCACCAGGTACCTGTGCAGAATATATATGGGCTTATAGGGCTTAACTTAAACGAAAATTTTGAACCAACGTCTATGGATGGAACTGTAGAGGAGATTACAGGTTACATTAAAGAAGACTTCCTTTCCCGTAAAGTAAAGTGGACAGAAATAGTAGTGCCTGAAGATCAGCCTTTGCTTTCCGAAAAAATGAAAGAAACAATGTCTAACCCAGATACCTCTATTGAACTGGAGTACCGGATAAAAAATAAAGATGGAGAAATAATATGGATTTGGGAAATTCTCCAGAAACTTCCGGCAGAATCCAGAGGCTCAGAGAAAATACAGGCTATTGTCCGTGATATTACTGAGCAAAAGAGAGCAGAAGAGATGTTAAGACTAAAATTGGAAGAACTTACCCACTCAAATGAGGAATTGGAACAATTTGCTTACATAGCATCTCACGACTTACAGGAACCCCTGAGAATGGTAGCAAGTTATTTACAGCTTTTACAGAGGAAATATCAGGGAAATCTTGATGAAAAAGCTGATAAATACATCTATTTTGCAGTTGACGGAGCTACCCGTATGCAGGATTTGATAAATGATCTTTTAGAATTCTCTCGAGTGACTACAAGAGCAAGAGAACCCGAACCTACGGATAGTGAAGTCATTTTGAATCGGGTACTTTGTGATTTGGAGCTGTTCATTCAAGAGAATAAAGCTACAATCTCGCATGATCCTTTACCTGAGGTAATTGTGGATAATACTCAGTTAGCTCAGGTGCTTCAAAATCTGATCGTTAACGGAATAAAATTCCACAGTAAAAAGGCACCAAAAATCCATATTTCTGCAAAGAGGATTTCTGCAGAAAATAAAGAGAATGAATGGTTGTTTTCGGTGCAGGATAATGGAATAGGAGTTGATCCTCAATACTATAATAGAATCTTTGAAGTATTTAAACGATTAAATAAAAAAGAGGAATATCCTGGAACAGGAATAGGGCTTGCAATATGTAAGAAAATTGTAGAAAGGCATGGAGGGCGCATATGGGTAGAATCAGAATTAGACAAAGGTTCAACTTTTTACTTTACCTTGCCTGTCAACTCTTGAGAAACATCAAAAACTAACTCTTAATAGACATATTCATTTGTATTCGCTTAGTGAATGTGGATCGTACAACTGCTGCAGTAAAAGTTAGAAATAGTATTTAAGGGACATACATCCACTGAGTAACGGATGACAACTTTTCACACCCAGTAAAATCTTATATAAATTCTGGTATTTCCCGAATTCTTAATGTTAAGTTTTGCAGTTATCTTTTCGGATAGATAAACTCGGATAGATAAACTTTCCAAAGCTTTATGACAACGGAAAGCCGGACACTAGCCGGATACTTAACAACTTTGGAAATTGGTGTTAGTTTTTATATTACTCTATATTTTCCCCATTTTACTTTACTTTATAAGGTGGTTTACTTAATAAGAGGCCCAACTGAATCAATATATTTATATTGTTTGTGCATGTCTCCTAATTTATTGAAAAAGTCTCAGCATAGTTCTACTTTTATATGGGGAATGAAAATGAAAAAATCAACCATTCTGCTAATGTCCATGCTAATTTTTTCATTAGTCTCGGGAATTGCGGCGGCTAAGGAGATTTCCGTTAATTCAACGAGTTCGATACATAACGCAGTAAATAGTGCAGCCTCGGGAGACACGATAATCGTGAAACCCGGAATATATAACGAGAATATCAAAGTTACTACGCCAAATCTTATAATAAAGTCAGAATCCGGAAATCCTGAAAATACAATAATTAAAGCTATCCCAAATACAAGTGTTTTCAATGTTGCAGCAAGTAATACGACAATTAGCGGATTCAGGATTGAATCCGGAGAAACAGGAATCTATCTGACTAGTTGCAGTGATTGTACAATTACTGATAATGAGTTTTCGGACAATAGGTATGGAATATCTCTGATCAGCTCAAGTAACAACAAAATCTTGGGAAATAGAGTAAACTCGAACAAAATGTTTGGAATTCATCTCGACAGTTCTGAAGAAAATACCCTGTTAAACAACACTATAAGTTCGAATGTAAGAGGCATTGACTCTTTAATCTCAAACAATAACAAAATTTTGGACAATATTGTTTTGAATAATAGTCAATATGGAATGTGGATTTCTCAATCTAACGATAACAATATTTCCGGAAACACAGTTGAAGAGTGCGGTAATGGCCAGGCCGGTAGTGGGGGTATACATCAAGATTCTTCCAGCAGAAACATAATCTCCGGAAACATTGTCGCTTTTAATAAAGGCTATGGACTTTTTGAGTGCCCTGCTTGCCACAATAACCGTGCGTATAATAATTACATAAATAATGATCGTAACGCAAACATCAAGACGGGAGATACTATTTGGAATATAGAAAAAACCAGTGGAAAAAACATTGTCGGTGGACAATATATAGGAGGCAATTTCTGGGGAACACCTGATGGCACCGGATTTTCTCAAACAACAGCCGATAAAGACGAAGATAAGGATGGGATTATTGATTCTTCGTATATTGACAGCTCAAATAATATTATAGATAACCTGCCTCTTGTACTTATTTCGAATCCGCAACTACCAACCCTGCCTATTGCAGATTTCAATGCAACTGTAACCAGCGGTTATGCTCCTCTTGAGGTTCGGTTTACTGACCGGTCACAAAACGCGGTTTCAAGAAGCTGGGATATTAACAACGATGGAACCGTAGATAACACCAGTGAAAGCTTTGTCTATGTATACAGGAATCCAGGAAATTATACCGCTAAACTTACAGTAAGTAACGAGAACGGCACTGCCTCAAAAACTCAGGAAATATTTGTCAATAAGGTTACAATTCCTCCTGTTGCAGACTTCAGCGCCAATGTAACAAGCGGCTATGCTCCCCTTTCAGTCCTGTTCACTTACCAGTCGCAAAACGCAGTTTCTTGGAGCTGGGATTTTGAAAATGACGGACAGATAGATTCCACCGAGAAAAATCCGGTTCACACGTATAGTACTCCAGGAAATTATACTGCTAAACTTACAGTAAGTAATGAGGACGGCAATTCTTCAAAAACTCAGAATATAAATGTCACCAGGTTTACAATTCTTCCTGTTGCAGACTTCAGTGCCAATATAACAAGCGGCTGTGCTCCTCTTTCAGTCCTGTTCACTGACAAATCGCAAAATGCAACCTCGAGGAACTGGGATATCGGCAATGACGGAACTGTAGAGTCTACGGATCCAAGCATTGTTTATGTGTTCACTAACCCCGGAACCTATCCTGTTAGCTTAACTGCAATAAATGAAAACGGCACTTCCGTGGCAAAACCTATTACAATAACTGTCACGCAAGAAAGCAGTTCAGATGACGATGACGATGATGACGGAGGCGGCCACAGTAGTGGCGGTGGTAGCAGTGGTGGCGGTGGAGGCGGTGGCTCCCCTGAACCTCAAACTAATGTCCAGGTCAAGGAACTTTCAAAGGCACAGGTTACAAACGGAAAGCCTGTAAAGTTTGATTTTACAAACAATGCAACCTGTGTTGTGTATGTTAGCTTTGATGCAAAGAAGACTGCAGGCAAGATCACAACCATTGCTGAGCAGCTCAAAGGAAAATCCACTCTTACTTCAGTACTGGACTCGGGTGATGTCTATAAGTACTTCAACCTCTGGGTCGGAAACAGCGGATTTGCAAGCGAAAAGAACATTGGAAACCCTGTAGTGTGCTTCAAGGTTGAAAAGTCCTGGCTGCAGGATAAGAAGATAGACCAGAGTTCAATTACACTCAGCAGGTACAGCGACAAAAAATGGTCACAGCTGCCTGTAAAATTATTAAAAGAAGATAATGGATATCTGTACTTTACGGCAGAAACACCGGGATTCTCATTCTTTGCAATAACAGGAAAAGCTGTAGAGAAAGAAAAAGTGACTGAAACAAAGCTTTCAACCAACACTTCGAAACTTGATAAGAACAATACAGCAGAAACCAAAACCGAGAAGAAAACCGAACAAAAAGCAGAACAGGAAGCAGGAAAGAGTAAAATCTCAAGCATACCCGGATTTGAAACATTCTATGTAATAGTTTCTCTTCTTATTGCATTCTCCAATAACAGAAGATAAACATGCGACTGAAAATCGAAAAACTCATAGAATTTATTTTGAGAAAGGATGTGGATTTTATATCTTCGTCCTTTTTGTTTTGGGTGTATAGCTTAAACACAATTAAATAAGTATAAAAATCTCTTTTAAATTTAGTACCATAATTTTTAGTACCATGATTTCGATTTTAGGGGTTTGTTTGGTTTCAATGAGGTAGGTTTTATTTAAAAGTCATTAATTTTCATTCAGTGTTTTAGACTCTGTTCCAAAATCCAGTGATTTTTGCATTTTTGATAGAAAATCTGAATTAGCAAGAAGAATCCAGTTTTTATCAAAATCAATATTCGCTATCTAAAGACTTGAATCATTAAGTTGTATTACACGGATGGTGACCATTTACAAAATCTAGTGATTTTGAATTTTACATCCATCACTAGATTTTGGTACTGAGTCGTGTTTTATAGCTATTAATATTTGTGCTTGTGTTAATATTTGTGCTTATATCTTATTACTTTTCTTCAATTTTTGTTATTTTAACATAATGTCAGTAGGCTTAGATATACACTAACATTGTACTTTATCTTTTAATTTGCCGACTAAAGCCGGCATATTTATATTGCTTTACACATTACTTCCAATACCTGATAATTAAGATTGAATGTTCTATAAAGATAAAACGAATTAATATGTAAACGCATGCGGCTTCTTACGTATTGTTTAGTTTAATGTTGGATAAAGTAGTTTTGTATAGTATTGTAAAAGGATTTACTCTTTATTATAAAAAAATTTACACGATAACTTCTTCATAATTTAAACAATCATTTAAAGCATGTTTGATGGAAATATCCCATTGCTTTTTTTGAGTGAACGGAGGGATTGGAATAAGTAGATTAATTACTTTATTGTTAGTTTTTCTGATTCTTATATTAAGCTCTGGTATTGGAGCTGCGAATGAGATCCTGGTCCATTCAGGAGAGTCCATACAGGCTGCTGTAAACAGTGCGGTTTCAGGCGATGTGATAATCGTACAGCCTGGAACCTATACCGAGAATATCAATATAACCGTACATAATCTGGTAATAAAATCAGAATCCGGAAATCCTGTAAATACAATAATAATGGCTAAAGATCCGGCTTTAGATGTGTTCGGTATAGAGGCAAATAAAGTTACGATTAGCGGATTTAAAATAATGGAGGCAAAAAAAGATCATGCAGGGGTCTATATGTATCAGTGCAAAAACTGCACTGTTGAGAATAATAGATTGCTGAATAACACTGTCGGAATATATTTGAAGAACTCGGACTATAACATGATCCTTGATAACCTGATTGGAAAAGGTGAAAAAGGAATAACTACTCAGCAGTCAAACTATAACACGATCTCCGGGAACAGAGCTTCAAAAAACAGGTACGGGTTTTATGTTCCGAATTCTGAGGGGAATGTAATTTCAAATAATACGCTCTCGGAAAACAAAGATTACGGAATCTCGCTCTCAACTGGAGTTAGTAATACCCTCTCCGAAAATAATGCTTCCAATAATGGTAGAGGAGTCTATCTGGGCAATTCTGACAATAATAAAATCTCAGATAATACTATCACTTCAAATGAGGTTTATGGGCTTTTTATCTGTCCTAAAAGTGACAAGAACAATGTTCTTAATAACTACTTCAATAATACTGTCAATGCCATACCTAATAACGGAACCGATAATATATACTATATAAAAAAAGCCCCAGGCACGAACATTGTTGGTGGGCCTTACCTCGCAGGAAACTACTGGGCAAAACCTGACGGACTGGGCCCTTCCGAAATAACGCCTGATGCAGACGGAGACGGCATTGCTGATAAGGTCTACAAGCTTGAAAACAGTGATTACGTTGATCGTATGCCTCTTGTAGCCGCTAAGGTTAAGGATCCGATCCTTCCTGTTGCAAATTTCAGTACCAATGTGACTGGTGGCCATTCTCCTCTTTCAGTCAAGTTCACCGATCTTTCGGGAAATGAAACCGAAAGAAACTGGGATTTTGAAAGTGACGGAACCATTGATTCGACTGACGAAAATCCAGTTCATACCTTTACAGAGCCTGGGACCTATACCGTAAATCTTACAGCAAGCAATGAAAACGGAACTGCTTCAAAAAATTACATAGTAGCCGTTCTTGAAGAAAATGAAACCCAGGACGCTGGGCAGAATGAAATTGCGAGCTTACCTGGTTTTGAATTAATCTATGGAATTTTCGGTTTGGTTGCGGTTTTCCTACACCGGAAAAGATGAAAAAATCTGAAAAGTAACAAAGGCAAAGAAACATAAAGAATTAAATAAACGTGAGTTAGTAATGGGAATGGGGAGTTATGGGGGCATGGGAAAGCTTTGACAGATATGCAGAGGAATATGACGCCTGGTACGAGAAATATAAACCTGCATATGAATCCGAGCTTCTTGCTCTGAGAGCCTTTCTTCCCGAAAATCCGGAGAAATTAAAAGCTCTTGAGGTCGGAGCTGGTACAGGCAGGTTCGCTTCGGCTCTCGGAGTCGGCCTAGGGCTTGAACCGTCACGGGCTATGGCAATGCTTGCAAAGCAACGCAGGCTGGAAGTCGTGCTTGGGGTTGCGGAGTTTCTTCCCTTTAAAAGAGAATACTTTGATCTTGTCTTGATAGTTACTGCACTTTCTTTTTTTGAAAACTTGAGCAAGGCCCTTAGGGAAGTCTTCAGGGTACTAAAACCAGGTGGACAAATTCTAACCGGAATCCTTGACAGGAATAGCCCTCAAGGCTGCTATCTCAAATCCGAAAATAAAAAAGGCAGATTCTCTTCAGAAGCTAATTTTCTTTCGACAGTAAAGTTATCAACGTACTTGCTTGAGATTGGATTTGAAAATCTTGAGGTTTGCCAGACCCTTTTCAGGCAACCTGAGAAAATCGAAAACGTTGAACTTCCGGAAGAGGGACATGGGAAAGGAAATTTTGTAGTATTTTCTGCCAGAAAACCTCTTCAAGAACATGGAAATTGAGAACTGATTTTTGTGTACTTATATTATATTTTATTTGTACTCCATTGACTCTGTTCCAAAATCCAGTGATTTTCGTATTTTTTAATTGAAGACCTGAGTTAGCAAGAAGAGTCCAGTTATCATCAAAATCAATATTCGACATCTAAAGACTTCAATTTTTAAGTTATGTCACAAGGATTATGACTAATTACAAAACCTAGTGATTTTGAACTTTAAATTCATCACTAGGTTTTGGTACTGATTCACTCCATTGTATCTATTATATCATATTATGCCTGTTATGTAATAATATTCTATATTCTACCTTAATATTCCACATTATACCGTAATATTTTCCTATATGCCTAATCTCTCATATTATTCCATATTATACCATATTATTCCATATTATACCATATTATTCCATATTATACCATATTATTCCATATTATTCCATATTATTCCATATTATTCCATATTTTACTACATTTATGTTAATTATCCAAGTTGCACTTAAGTGTCTAAGGTATAAATCTTCCTGTTCTTTCCTTATATGGATTATAATCCGGATAATTTTGAATGAGCAGTTTTTCTTCGTATATGGACTTGAAATAATAGAAAATTAAGGATATAATGGCTACTGCTATACTTCCTGAAGTTCCTATAAGGAATGCAATTCCAAAGGACATCTGAATGAAACTACTGTATATAGGATGACGAATATATGCATAAATTCCACTTGTTACCAGTTTGGCAGAGCTATTAGGCATGGGGGAAGCATTCAGTTTTAACTTATTGGTAGAGCCGTGCGCTTTATTAGCCATAATAAATAAAATAAAGGCAAAAATTAATAATAAATACCCTAATGGTTTTAAAAAAGTATACCTGACCTGTTCTACAAAAACGCTAAGGGGAAATAAACACCATAACCCCCATTGAATAACCATAATTATTCGTTCTTCTTTTGCATCTTCCATTCCAGATCAACTCCAATTTCCATTCCAGATCAACTCCAATTTCCATTCCAGATCAACTCCAATTTCCATTCCAGATCAACTCCAATTTCCATTCCAGATCAACTCCAATTTCCATTCCAGATCAACTCCAATTTCCATTCCAGATTAACTCTAATCAGGCAGTAGAGTTTACAATATCTGGTTTTAATTGAAATCCAGGTACACCTTTACTTTTTAAATCTTAAGTATCCATTTTACGTTTTATTTCTTTTAGTCTTTGTTTTCCAACTTGAATGATTCTCATCAGTTCCTGATACTCACTCAAGGAAACTAAGTTTCCTGGACAGAGAGTTTTTATACTGTTTCCATTGGAATATAAAATAGATCCATTCCAGGCTGCAAAGTGAGAACCGGAAAGATACTCACAGGGTAGCTCCCACCTTGAGTCCACATTTTCAAAGCCTTCAAAGCGATAAAAAGTAGTTCCGTTTTTCAAGACTTTTGTAAATTTCAGGAGTTTACTGGCCATATTCTCATCCAATTTGCAGTTAAACAAACAATAAAAAAGGAAAATAAAATAATTTTGCTATTTTTAAAAATTGTAATAGAATTTTAAGGTAATTTAAATGAATTTAAGGGGTTTAAGGGGATTTAAGGAGCTTAATAGGGATTTAAGGGGTTTATAGACTTCGAATGGATTTAGTGTATTTTAACTGACTTTATGGGATTTTATCAAAGTTTTTAAGGAATTTCCTACGGAAATCAGTTAGTTTCTTACCATAAAAAGCAATTAACGCATGAGTTCAGTCACTTTTTCCCCTTTTGCGCTGGTAACGGTTACGGATATATCCTTAAATTTGGGTACTCCTGTGCCTCCGGTTTCGTCAGAAACCAGTATATTGGACCAGGGACTTTTGGGCATATATGCGATACCTCTGTGAGGAGTTTCGTATCCGGACTCCTCAGCCTTTACCACAACTTTTCCAAAGGAATTTTTTAAAATGACTGTCTCGCCTTTTTTCACGTTCAACTGTTTGAGATCTTCAGGGTCCAGTTTTATGACAGCAGATAAGTCCCTGTATTCTTCCCCGAAACGATCTTCGAACATAGCCTTATCCTGAAAGATATCCCTGTAAGTTATGACTTTGACTTGTATTTCGGGAGCTGAAAGAAAAGATCCGAAATCCATCAGAGTGCCTCCATTATTTTCTTGAGAATTACTTCCTCAGACGGGTGATTTGTCTCAATAACAGGCTCAAAGCTCACTTTAACCCCGTCCATGCGTATGGCACTTCCTCCTGCCTCTACTCCACTTATTGCAGTATTGATGTAAACCTTTGAGTGTTTTGAAGTCAGGGTTTCACAATGGTCCACCGAGATAACAGGAATCTCCAGCATATTCTTTGCAATAGATCCGGGAAGGATTAAAAGCGGGTCCGAACCTATTACAAGGGCTGCGTCCACAGTTTTTGCTTTAAGAGACTCAACAACTGAGTATTCAGGCCCATGTTTTACGGTTCCGTTCTCGAATTTTATGCTATTCACATATCCTGTTTCTGCAAAGAGGTTTTTGTTAAAGCCCATTGTATTACAATTTCCTACCATAGGTATGAGGTGGAAATTTGACTTTTCATTCAGGATTTTCATAAGCTTGAAAAGAGGTTCAAGGTTTTCAAGCGAGTAAATGAGCCCACGCCCTACAAAAATCACTCCGAATTTTGCCCCTTTAAGGATATTTGCCAGCTCAAGGAGTTTTTTAGGCGGGTAATTGTAGGAGGTTTTGGGAAGCTTTCCGGAAAGTCCTGCAATTAGGGCATCGATAAATTCTGCATCTCCTTTTGGAGGAATCTGGAAGAAATAATTCCCGCATATTTTTGCAGTATGGGACTTTCGGACATCTATTGCGATGGCTGTCCTTTCTTCTTCCCAGCCCCTCTGCTTTTCGCTTCCTCTTGGGAAGTAGGTATGCTTCGAAAGCTGGCGAGGATGAGAGTCCGACGGATCTGTTCCCCAGTATATAATAACATCAGCTTTGTTCCTTATATCGTCAAGAGTACAGGTCTTAAGCTTATCCTGAATGAGAGCCTCAACTAGAGGTCCCAGGCAGAATGACGAGGTATCGTCAAGAGTAGCGTTGATTTTCTTTGCAAGCTCAATTGCTATTTTTTGGGTTTCGTTGGTAGAAGTCCCGAGCCCGAAAATCAAAGGATTTCTGGCATTTTTAAGGATAGATGCAGCCTCACGGGTTGCAGTATCCTCATCTACAGGCTTGTTATCAACCAGAAAATCTGCTTCGGCCCTTCTTGCCTCCTTCATGTGGGCTACTCCTACTCTACAGGCTGTATACACTTTATTTACAATGTTCTTTTCGGACTCAACCTCAATATCGTCACAAAGGAGTCCGCAGCCTGTGCATACATGATAGTTTTTCTCCATATCCGCTTCCTCACACAAATTCGATTGCCTCTACAGGGCAGGTTACTATACAGCCATTGCATAGAATCTTGTTCTTTCCGAAACGGCGGCATTCCCCTAAGTTCTGGGCTTTTACAATACCGTTTTCTACGGTTAGAACCAGCTTATTGACATTCCTCGGGGCATTTCCCGAGCCTACTCCATATGGGTCATTTGCTACATTAGGAGGACAGGCAACCACACAGTTTCCGCAGCCAAAACATAAGTCTTCATGCACTATAAGCCCGGTTTCAGTTGCGCCTTCTGAAGGTTTGAAGATTTCACTTATCTTTTCATAGTTTTCTTTATACTTTGGTTCATCTTTAAGAGGCGGGCAATCCTCAGGTGTGAGCTCGTGGGCCATGAGAGCTACTGCAAACGCCATACAGGAGGTTTTTCCGCACTTTTTGCAGTTAGTCTTTGGAAGCATCTGATAGAGTTCCATTGCATTTGTCATTACAGGTCACCCTTGAGTCAAATTTTTAATCTCAGTTTTTCATTAAAGAGTAAGAATGTTAAGAATATAATTAAAAAGCAAAGATTGAACGTGTCACTGAAAACGTATGTTAAATAACCTTTAATCAAACATATCTAAGTAATCTTCCTTAAACTCTCGCTTTTTTGTTTTCAGTGTTACTTTCAAATTTCAGTAAAAATTCCTGATAAGCATTCATTGGTCATCGGTTAAGGAAAAATCGTTATCAATTGCATTGATTTTCATAAAATTTATTAAATTATTCATCAAATGCAAAACTGGAATCTGATATCGATTTCAATTTAAACACTAAACATTTGGGTTTGAGTTTTTCCGTCGAAATCGAGATCAGCAGCTCAAAATCCTTAACCGAATACAAATGGATAAGCATTTATAAAAATGTCATCATGCAAGCCTTTTTTAAAAGTGTTGACTTCAACTGTTGATTCTCAACTGTTAACCCTCAACCGTTGACCCGCAACCGTTGCGCCGGTTGATCACGCCGTTGTAATATTTTTAGATTTTACAGTGATTTTCGCTCAAGCCTTTTTTTAAAAGGCTTGTGATCACGCCTATAGGGTTTGGGGATAGGTTTTCTCAAACTCAAACGTTATCAGGGGTTTTCGCTCAAGCCTTTTTTCAAAAGGCTTGTGATCACGTAGTCATGACGTTTTAGATTTAGCAGTTGTTTTCGCTCAAGCCTTTTTTGAAAAGGCTTGTGATCACGTAGTCATGACGTTTTAGATTTAGCAGTTGTTTTCGCTCAAGCCTTTTTTGAAAAGGCTTGCGGGCAAGTAGTTTTTTGAAAAGGCTTGCAGGGAAGCCTTAAGATTTTGATATCCTTAGGTATGCAGTTTTTTGTTTCCAGGTTTTTCAGGCCAGTAGAGCTTACAAATTAATTTCCCTGACCTTTGGAAATAGACCAGTAAAGCCTATTTACAGGTAAATCGATCTGGAGTTTAATTTAATTTGCTTTAAAGAAAAGTTCGCAGTGGCAGTTTCCGTCCCTTTCGACTTCTTCTTTATGATAGATGCAGGGACATACAATCTTTCTATCTTCTTTTTCATCTCCGGTAACTATTCTGCAGGGACAGTAACGCCTTCCGAATTTCTCAAGCTTAACCGCAAGTCCATCAAGCACATAGTCAAGAGCTTCTTTATCAGGGTTAAGCTTGTAACCTGCTTTGTCTGCATATTTCTGAGTCCATTCATACATTTTCTGTTTTAATTCGTTATGATCAGTCATATAAAAAACTCCTTGAGCTTTAATTTGAAGCAATCCTGAACCTTGGTGAGAAGAATTCCTGAACCTTGGTGAGAAGAATATGTTAATCAAATGTGAATCTATGTGAGTTGTTATAGAACGGAAATATTGTGAAGTATACTAGAATTAAGTATACTGAAGACTTTTAAGTTGCATGAGATATTTATGGGAATAACTTGAGTGTTTAGTGTCACTTCCATCTGTAAAGTTATTAATCTCTTGTTTCGTTTAAGGCTATTTATAGAAATACCTTGTCCTGCAGGAATTAACTAATTCATCGCAGTATAACTAATTTTATCTCGCTCATGCCCATGTAACTAATGTCGTCTCACTAGCATCCATATGACCGGTTTTCCGTTATGATCTTTTCTTGAATTGTCCGTTTGAAACTGGTTTCTAGATTACGAATTAAGTTCTCAAACTATAAATTAATTGGTAAAACTCCAGCAATAAGGCCTAATTAACGATGTTAAGGCTTTTGTTCTTACCCAACAGGTTTCAGTCAAATTGCTGAAAAGCCAATGCAGAGTCGGTATACTAATTTAGGCTATAAAGTTAAATTCTGGTTAATTATTTGGCTTGATATGAATACGAAAGTTTTGCAAATGAATATAAATTTTTATATCTAAATAGACTGTTAATGACTCAGTTCCAAAATCTAGTGATGAAAGTAAGTGTAACATCACTATATAAATTTATAATTCTATAACTATGTAATGATGTTACGGCAAAAACAATGGTAATTATAAATCTTACTCTTAATAACTTATCGGAACTCCCTGCTCTCTCATACCTTTTTGATAGTTATAGCAATGATTACGAATATACCACAAGAGGAATTTTTCGTAGAAAAATTCCTCCAGCCTGCCCTATTTGCAGTGCTCCTATGGTTCATAACGGCTATAATCTATACATCAAAAAAGGTCTTGGAAAAATCAGCATTGGTCGATACAAATGCCAAAATTGTGGTAGTACAGACGAAGAAGATCATAGTTTTTGGGAAGGTCTGAAAACTTTACTTTTTGATTCATTTAATAATTTTTTCCAGGTGCTCAGATACCATAAAGTTTCTTATGATGGAATTTCTGATATAATGAGCTTCATATTTCCAAGATCAAGAAGCACTATTTTTAGAACATTCAACAAAGAAATGGAACAGGAAAATGTTCCAATTTTAGAAAATGTACATATGGTGCACTATGACGAACAGCATCCAAAAGAGGGACGTTGTCAGAAATACCGTTTAACATTACTGGATGCAAAAACTCAAAGAACAATAGCAGATGAACTTTTTGAGGATAAAAGTTCAGAAACCATCAAAACGTTTCTACGAAAAAATCTAGATACATCAGAACCTGTGTTTATTGTTACGGATTTTGATAAGAGATACCCAGATATTTTAAAGGAAGTTTTTGGGGATAAGTTAGTGCATCAATACTGTTTGATGCACTTAAACAAGCTTATAGTTAGCGATTTTCCGAAGAAAACAACAATTGAACAGGAACTATTAAAATACAGGTTATTGAATATATTTTACAATCGTGAAAATGAGATTAAATTCCTGGAAAAAATTCTATCTGAAGAACTTAACGTAATTATGAATGAAGAAAAGCATCAAGAATGGAGTATAAAGGCAAAAAAGGAATTTAACCGATTTAGATATAAATTGAAGCTAGAAA